>NC_012752.1:48535-59032 GCF_000021705.1 Candidatus Hamiltonella defensa 5AT (Acyrthosiphon pisum) | reverse complement strand
CCGACCCTGCACTTATGGCGGAGTTAAAAAAGTCTTGATTGAGATTGAGCACTTGCTATAATCCTTACTGGCACCAAGCCAGATGTTGGCCCCCTCAATCCTGTTATAACCCGCCAAAGTTAGTCGCAGGAACAGGGGGTTTAGTTTTTTGAGGCCTTCGCCACACCCCGGACGTCATTACCGGGACGTCCATCCGAAAAGATCCTTCCAAAAAATCGTAATTTTAACCATATCACGATCGCTACAAAGAGATCAAGCTAAGCAAAATCTCTCAAAAAGACCCGGATTTTCTCTAAGAAACCCCACGTCTCCATCTTACTACAGAGGGATTAATTTCATATTTCTGGCGTGAATTTTTTATCAAATGCACCTTATATCCCCGCCCTAAATGGCGTGGTTTTATGTCGCATTTGTTGATCGACAAGGGAAATAAAATTANTTTTTGTCAGCATGATGATGTCTGATATTTTTTTAAATTAATATCGTGTAAATGATGATTTTTAGATTAAAAAATAAAAAATTTATCATTTTTCAATGATTTTATTGAATGTACTAATTCTATATATCTCTTTTGTTTTTCGATGACAGGCATCAATGGGTTTATTTGTTTTTTTAATGCACATTGACTCACTCTCTGTTTTAATTAATACTAGCTATATTACATTATTTAAGAGCATTCATAGCTCATAAATGATCACCTATAGGCTCACGAGACGCGCGCCACATGGAAAAAGAATCCGTTGATGATCTAAAAGAAGAATTATTAAAAACAAGAAATCTACTTAATCTAACTACTGATAAGTTGAATGACTTTATTTCTGAGAAGAAAAGAAAAAAGAATTTTGTTCTAGGCGGTTACTATATGATGTCCCGTGAGTCTGAAAAAAACTTGAGAGCTTTACAGCAAGAATGCGCTGCGGCATCAATAGTATTTAGTATAATCAGGGAATATATGCAGATTGGAACAAATTCGGTCACTATATCCAATAGCGCATTATGCAAAATTCTAGATAAGTCTAGAGCAACTATCACAAGGGCAGTATCTCATTTAGCCAAGAATCACTATGTACAAATAATAAAAACAGGAAATGTTAATACTTATGTGGTGAATGAAAAAATTGCTTTTTCTGGAAATGCTCTTCAAAGAAAGGCTGTTTTTTCGGCAACTATTGTAGCGCATGAATGCGAGCAGGAAAAAAGATGGGAAGAAGTTAAGGAACTTAAAGTTGTACCAGTAATTTATAGTGAAAATTAGTTATGACTAATTAATCGCTACTCTCAGGTGGACCAACACCTACGAGTAGCTAATCCAAAACCTAACGTAACTAGGAGTCGGACTATGAAAAAGTCTACCTTTCATGTGCTCATCTGTGAAGCACGATCTATTCACTTTGTGATGTTTGCCTGTGTTTCAAAAAATTTAACTCTGTTTCAACGCAAAAGCCTCTTTAACCTGGGAGGTTTGGTATGAGAAAGTCACTAATTCGGTTATGTCAGCGCTCTACTGAACCTTGTGGTGTCACAGATGAAAAATCAATTATTTATGCCAATCCAGCCCTACGTAATTTATTGCATTTCCCTCGTTGTGTTAATAGTGAAGAAGGGGCAGATGTCACACCTTCTGATGCTATGACTGTATTCGAAACACAAGAAAAACAAGCCCGAGATCAAAAGCTTCCTTTGTGCATATTGAACATATTGCCTTATGGATCTGAGAAAAAAATACAACCTTATTTATTTGATTTTTTTCCGCTGTTTAATGAAAAAGGTCAATGTATTGGTACATTTTTTTATGCTCGTCTTTTCCCTTTTTTTTCTTTATTGGAATGTACCGNAAAAAAACTACCTCGTACCGCTGCGGTACAGAAACCAAACAAGATATTCACAGAAAAAGAATGGGACATTGTTTTCTTTTTATTAAATAGATTAGGAAGTAAGGAAATAGCCAAAATATTACACAGTTCTCACCGAACAATAGAAAATCGGCTACAGATTATTTATGAAAATTTAGGCGTGCATAATTCAGAACAACTCAGAAATTTTTGCGAACGGAAAGGAATAGATAACTATATTCCCTCAAAATTTCTTCCTACAGGCAGTCACGTCATTAGCTTTAGCTCCGTGAGTCAAAAAAATCAATTTTGACTCGTACATTCATTAATGAATTAGGAGCTAATAATGATAAAATCATTTGATATTAAAGAAATTAAATTTTATCAAGAAATTTTTGAGGAACTTTCTCCAGCAGAAATTAAAGTACTGTCACTTTATTGTTCCGGATTGCAATGTAATAAAATTTCATTGTTATTAAATATGAGTCTAAGTACGGTAAACTCACATTTAAATAACGCAAGAAAAAAATATGAACTAAATAATTATTCTGAATTGAGGGCATTATTTCATTTTTTGATAAATAATCATCTAATTAACTCATTTTTTTGTAATTGTTGTAAATTAAAAAAATTAACTCAATTACCTAAAATAGCTAAACAACCTAACTGTTATTTATATTCATATCAAGGGCTGGTTTTTCAGCCCTTATTCTATTTTAAAAAAATTTAGATTTTTAAGCTAAAAATCATCATTTACACGATATTAATTTAAAAAAATATCAGTCATCATCATGTCTGACAAAAAATGATTTCATTTCCCTAAGGAAATTAATGCATGTTTAACCAAATTTCCCGTCGTGGAAAATCAGTCTATATCGGCGCAGAATTACGTGACCGTTTGGATAAAATGGTGCTTGATGTCGGGCATTATGCTGGAAGACCGGTCACGGTTTCTGAATTTGTTCGTTATCTGATTGAAAAATCAGGGAATGATGCACAAAAAAGACTGAAAAAAATTTTAGGTACAGAGAAAGAGAGAAAGCAGTTTTCAACAGAGTAGACGACGCAAAAATTAAATAATAAATAAAATTCAATTTTTTTTATTTTTCTAAAATAACTGTTTTTAATTTCATCACATTTAACCAGAAATCACTGGGTTTAAATTGGGCGGAGCCTGCGCCTTATAAAAAAGGGGTGATAAGATAAATAGATATGGAAAAAAAATGGTATCTCACCTGTCACAAATCAGGTTGCAGTAATCTTTATAAAGCGCAGCAAGCCTTGATACAAATTGAGGTTCATTCATTAAGTCCTTCTATTCAAACCTGGCGTCAACGTCTTGATAGAAAAAATAAGAGAGCTGTGATTGAACCCCTCTTTAAAGGGTATTTATTTACTTGTTTCGATCCTGAGAAGATCCCTACCAGAAAGATAGAGCATTGCGCTGGCATCAGTCATCTGGTGAGATTTGCCAATACCATTGTCCCGATTCGAGAAGCTGTGATGCAGGAAATCATGCGCTTCCCCCTTTGCATGAATGACGAAACCAGGACAAATCATAAAATCACGACTTCCCTTAAAGAAAGTCAAAAAGAACAAATTAAAAACATTGTTCAAAAAAAGAGGCGCACGCGAGAACCGCCCTATTCCTGGCTTTTTTAGAGGCCATTCAATAAGGGGTTTTTAAGCCCATCAAACAAGACCCCATTTCTTTTTCACCAGCAAAATCCTTTTCACTTTATTAAAAATATTTTTTAGGCGTTAAGCGTCAGCCGGCTTTTTGCCTGAATTTCCCCAAAGCGGACCTGACCAGAAAAAAAGGACGATTTCCAGGGGCTTCCATAGTTAACGTAAGAAGAGGCGAAAAAAAGATGAAAAAACAAGACAGAGCGCAAGAACAAAAAAGACGGCGACGTTTGATTAGAAAAGCGCTTTCCAAGAAAACCCCCTCTTTTTTTCAAACCTTATGGGCTTTTCTCAAGAAAAAAGGCTGTCTCAACAAAGGAGACTCAAGGCCTCTCTCTCCATGAAACTCATCCTGATTCTGTTTTTTTTACTCTGTTTGGCGGGTTGTAGCGGCTCTCGCTCTCACCATGAGAACACAGCGCCTGTGACATTGATTGAGTCGCAAATACACCTCCACAGCAAAAAGATAGCCTTGGCACAACAGAGACTCCAGCAAGCCAGCGGAATCAGGGATTTCGCTCCTGGAAATCAGGTCAAACCGGACAGAAATCCCCACAAAAAGAAAGGGCCGGCAGCGCAAGGCGGCTTATTCAATAAGACAGTAAAACTGACAGTTCAAAAAAGGGACTCCATGCCAAAAACGCCCATTCAAACAGAGAAAAACTGGCGAGCGCAAAAGGGTTCGACGCTCAAAGAGACTTTATATTTATGGGTTGAGCAGGAACAGTGCCTCCCTGAAAAAAAGAGAACATGGAGCCTCATTTGGGACACAGACACCAATTACAGAATAGATGCGCCTTTATCCTTTTCTGGCACTTTCCGTGACGCCTTGAATGGAATATTTCGTTTATATGCCAAGGCCACGGTGCCCCTATTTGCAGGGATCAATACGACACAATGCCTTCTCAAAGTCGATGACCAGGAGAGACACTCATGAACAGGCCATTTTGGGTGGTTTGCCTGAGCATTGCGCTCTTTCTTTCTGGCTGTGCAGTGCACCGTCGCATTGATAACGTGATGGAAGCCGCTCAAACAGATTCGGATAAGGTCAGTGCTCTACTGAAAGACGCCTCAACGGCGCGTCCCGTGGCGACATTTTATCAAGAGCAATGGATTAATCCTGTTCCCATCAAATCCGTCACGAAAGCGATCCCAGAGAAAATGCGCCGTTGTCATATGACTTACAAAACGTCTCAACCTCAGACGATTTACCAGTTTGCTCAGGATGTGACACAGCAATGCGGTTTCCGGGTGAAAATTTCCCCAGATGCCGCGGCATTGCTCAGCAGAGGGGCTTCTCATCTCGGCGGAAAGGGTCAAACTCAGCAGAGGGATAGGGGGCCTTCGCCCATTCCCCCGATGGATAACGACGGTATGATGCCTTTGCCCTCAATGGACATTCAGACGAGTCGCTTGAATTCAGCAACAGCCTCGATGAACAATACGATCACGGATGTCGCTTACTCGGGCAATGTGGCGGGTTTGCTGGATATGGTGACCGCCCGTTTAGGCATTTCATGGCGTTGTCACCATGAAGAAATCACTCTTTTTTATCTGGAAACCCGTCGTTTTAACATCGATCCGACCAATGCGAAATATTCGCTCAAGAATCATCAAAAGAGTGGTTTATCCACTCAAAGTAGCACAGGAGGCGGCGGATCGAGTAGCGGCTCAAGTACCTCCCAACAAACCGAAATGGCCAATGACCTCTACGGCGATATCCAAAAAACCGCGGAAAGCATGTTAACCCCGGGCGGGGGGCGGCTCAGTCTCAATCAAACCTCAGGGGTGGTGGTGGTGACAGATGTTCCCGAAGTGGTCAACCGCATTGGGGAGTACCTGCGAGATGAAAATATCAAGCTGTCGAAACAGGTCTTGCTTAAAGTGGTGGTGTACACCGTGCACACGGAGACGGCTGACCAGTCAGGCATTGACTGGAATGTGATTTTTAAATCCCTGTCAGGAAAATACGGGATTCATGTGGCGAATGCCTTTAATGCGGGCTCGAATCTGGCCAATGGGGGGTTTGAAATTTTGCCGACGGCCACGGGGAGAGCGTCGCAATGGGCGGGGTCACAATTTTTGTTGAAAGCCTTGTCTGAGCAGGTCAAGGTATCGGATGTGAAAACACTGTCTATCATGACCACGAACTTAGCCACTGCGGGAATGCAGATTGGAAAGCAAACCACTTATTTGCGCAAAACGTCGGTCACGACGGGCAACACCACGACGGGCGCTGAGCCTGTTCAATCACTCGAACCCGGAGAAATCACCACGGGCACCAACATTAACATCATGCCAAAAATCTTAGAGGGCAATGACAAAATGATGCTGACGATGATGATGGATATCTCCTCGCTCAATCGGCTGAGAAGAATAGAAAACAGGAACAAAACTGAAAGCATCGAAGCGCCCGATACCGACTCCCGCTCTATTCCACAACGGGTATGGCTCAAGCCTGGAGAAACGGTTCTCATGAGTGGTTTTGAACAAAATATTCAAGACGGGAGTCAACGAGGAGTCGGTTCCTCCCGCCATTTTTTATTCGGGGGAGGCATGTCAGGGAAAAGCAAAAAAGAATCTTTTGTGATCACCATCACCCCTTTATTGCGTTAAAAAAGTGGGTCAAGGTTTGACATCATGGGGAGAATGCTCTTTCAACCAGTTTTTCATCGCACAGTCCATACGAGATTGCCAGTGTTTACCTGTGGCTCGAAAGGCATCTACCACTTCCTGAGAAAGACGAATGGTTATTTTTTGCTTGGTAGGGGCTTTTTGTGGGCCTCGGATGCCGAGCGTTTTCAAAAGAGAAAGGGGTAATACCTCTTCAGCGGGTCTCATCAAAGCAAAGTCTTCCTCTTTGAGTTCACGTACCTCACCTTCTTTATCAATCAAGGGTAAGTGATTTTTCATATTTAATGCCCTCTCTGGTATTGGCTTTACGAAAACTAATGACTCTGATGCCGTTTTTAATGTCAGAAAAACACAGAACGTGTAAGCGATTTTTTAAGTAACCGACAGCAAGATAGCGAACTTCGGGATAATTCTTGCGCTCATCGATAAAAAAGAAGGCCGTAGAAAAATCAAAATCCTTAACGCTATCAAAGCTCAGTCCACGTTCCAAAATATTGCGATGATTTTTCACTGCATCGTATTCAATTCTCATTTATCAAATCGTACATACAATTAAATGGTATTTCAATGTTATTTTTTGAAATACATGAGAAAAAATTTATGTCCCACGAAAAAAAACCAATACATATTGTGACTTACAACAAAAAGTCCTTCGTCGTCGGCCTTGAATGGCGGGCGATTAAAGGGGGCTTACATTTTATGAAAGAAGTGAAAGCCATTGGGAAAAGAGAACACCTGGATGTGGTCGCCATCCGGCAAAACGGATCGATTCAAGCAGGCTTCGCGCCCAAATTTTCTGTCCCACTCAAAGGAAAATATTCACTGGCGGTGTCATTGGTGTCCTTGATTTCAGGTAAATGGCTGGCCGTGATCCCAGTAGAGTCAATGGAGGATAACTTTATTGTGATCGCCTCTACGGGCGGGTTGGTCATGCCTTGGACCGATAAAATCGTGCATGCAGAGGCCTTAGAGCAAGAGGTGGTGGATATGACTGCCCGTTTATCCCAAGGCGAGGGGGAAGTGAAGGTGTTTGGAGACAAACGATTTTTATGGGTGACGGATGAGAGGGATTGGTCAGAGGTACTGGCCGTTAAAAATCTGAAAAAAGAATTTAAACTCAAACCGTTAACGTGGGGATTGACCCAAAAAGAAAGCGTTTCCTGGGCGTCTTTTTTTATTTTTATCCTGAGTGCGTTCTATTTTTTTAATCAGTATTGGAATCATAAAGAACATAAAGCCCGTTTATTGGCGATAGAAAAACAAAAGTTAGCCGACGATATCAATAAAGAAGCCCGTTATAAAGCGGCCCTCCTGAGCCTAAAACCCCCCTGGGTGGATAAACCGTCTATCCAGAATTTTATCCAGCGTTGTGATCAAACCCTACAGCAAATTCCGTTGTCATTGGGGGGATGGATCACCGCTCAGATCACCTGTTTTCATGATAAGGCGGAACTTCTTTTTGCTCGGCTTGAGGGCTCTGCTGTGGGCGCGATGGATTTTAAATGGAGTGTGGAAAAACGTTATTCGGTCACTCCCAGCTTTAACGGCAAACAAACAGGGGCCGCCGTTTTCTTTCTTCCCATCCATGCCATACCCGAAGGCGACGACCCGTTACTGCCACTGTCACATCAGCGTGACAAACTCATGACATTATTGCAACGACATAATCTCAGGTTCACGTTAACGGAGGTGCCTTTTGAGGAAAAGAAAACAGACGAACAGGGCATCGACTTTCCCTTGCCGAACTGGCGGGAAATGACCTTCAGCTATGAGAGCTCGATTCCTCCGAGAATGATCTTTAAAGAGAGTGAACTACCAGGGATGAGAATAAAAAAAATAGCCTTGCTGATCAATCAGGATAACGCCGCCATCCAATATCAAGTCCAGGGGGTGATGTATGGAAAGCCATAAAGTCTTTCTTTTTTTGTTGCTCCTTTTTCCCTCATTACTGAGCGCCACCTCTGACATCAACACCGTCGGTGAGCTGGATGCCTTACAAAGTCAAATCACCTGGTACAAAGCCTTGTCCGCACGCAATAAAGCCAAAGACGAGGTGGGATTGACGGGCTCGTTAGACAGGAGCCCCACGATATCCATCAAACCGGATCCCATTCCGCGTATCACGAAAATGATTGGCCATGGAAAAAGCCTTTATGTGCGTTTGCGTTTTCCTGATGGCACTGAAATGACCCGAAAAAAAGGGGACGCGATCCCAGGCGGTTTTACGCTCACTCAGGTTTCATTGGATGAGGTGACTATCACCCATTTTTCGGGCAATAAAATGATGTTAAGTGAGGCGACACCATGAAAGTCATTCCTTTATCTGGCGCTCATGCCGTGCCGGATGACCGTTTACCGGAAAAGTTAAATGACGCGATCTGTTTAGTGAAACGCGATGACGGCACTTTGATATTAAAAGTCGCTTTGCCCTTTATTGATTGTCTTGAGGTGATGGATTATGAGCGCCGGTTAAAAGAAAATAACGTTCAATTCACGTTAATGCCCTGTGCGTTATCGGACATTGTCGAACTCAAAAAATCGGCGGAGTCGGACGTAAAGAATGAAGACGAACACACTGAACAAACCATTCAGAAAAAAATCATTAAAATACTCAGTGACGCGGTCACTCAAAGAGCCTCGGATGTGCATATCCGTCTGGAAAAAATTGTCTGCTCAGTCTATTTTCGTATCGACGGAAAGTTGGCTTATTACGAAGAATATGCTGCGGAGGAGGGCAACCGGTATGTCAATTGCCTCTACAACACGATGTGTCTTCATCAGAGTCACGCTTCGGTGTCTTACGCAGAGCCCTCCGATGCCAAAGTGAGGGAAGAATATGTGCACTCCCTGGGGCTGACCGGGGGCCGTTTTGCCAGCCGCCCCACTTCGGAAGGATTGCTGTCCGTGATCCGCTTGATAACCCGACGTGACAGGGCATTGTCCCTGAATGAATTAGGGTTGACTGCCCCACAGGAAGCGGTTCTTGAACGGGCGATATCGAAACCGACGGGCGTCATCTTTTTTACCGGCCCGATGGGATCGGGTAAAAGTACCCTGGTTCAGGTGATCAGCGAACTGATGACGGCCAGAGACCCTGGGATCCATCTGGCCACCGTCGAAAATCCGGTCGAGTCTCCGATTAAAGGGGCAGTGCAAACCGCGTTAGGCCCCAAAGAAGAATGGTGGCAAGCCGTCAAAAGCCTGATGCGGCTCGATATTAACTGTATTGTCATCGGTGAAGTCCGCGATCACCTTTCAGCCACCGCGGCGATTGAAGTGGCGCAAACGGGCCACTATGTGTTAACCACGCTGCATACGACGCATCCGGTGGATACGATTGCGCGCCTGAAAAGCTTACAGGTTGAAAACGACCTCATCAGCGATGCCGCCCTCATCACCTGTTTGGTGGGACAACGCCTCGCCCCCAAACTCTGCCCTCATTGTAAAAAACCCTATCTTGAACATAAAAATGACCTTTTGCCGGTTTTTCAGGACTTAATTGAACAATGTTGCCAACCAGAGCAGGTTTACCTGAAAAATGCCTCAGGGTGTGAACACTGTGAAGGAAAAGGGGTGAAAGGACGGGTGGGGATTTTTGAAGTCATTGAAGTCGATGCCGAATGGATGCGCCGATATCACGAGCGGGGAAAAACCCACGCGTATGACTACTGGTATCAAAAAGGCGGACAGACCTTGTGTGACAATACCCTTCGATTGATTAATGAAGGAAGGATCGATCCTGTGATGGCACATAAGGAGGTCTGTAACCTGGACCGGGATTTTTTGGTGTTCACCGAAGACATCAGAGAAAAAGCACAACATCACAGGAGAGCATCAAATGAATCCCTTTAATCGTCTCCTGTGTCAGTGGACTTTTAACGCCCATGATCGCGCCGATATTTACGACAATTTCAGGCACTATTTGCTGGACGGCCAAAGCATTCACAAAACCTTTGACAAGCTCATCATCAATTACACGCGCCGAGGAAAGAAGCCGAATAACGAAATCGCGCAGATATTAAAAGAATGCGCGGCGCATTTTGAGGAAGGGACCCCTTTATCAGAGGCATTAAAGGCGTGGTTTCCAGAGCAGGAAATCAGTGTCATAGAGGCGTGCCATATTGCCGGTCGTCCTGCGGATGGCTTCCAGAAAGCCATCCACATCGCGCATGCCACCGAACAATTAAAAAAGGCGATTCGGGGCGCGCTGTTGACCAGTGCTTATCTTTTTTCGTTGTCTTTGACGATTTTAACCCTCGCCTGCGTGATGCTCGTTCCGTTGCTCCTGGAATCCGTGCCCCTGGTCCAATGGAGCCTGGCTCAAAAAGGGGTTTATTANNTTTAC
>NC_012752.1:0-48457 GCF_000021705.1 Candidatus Hamiltonella defensa 5AT (Acyrthosiphon pisum) | reverse complement strand
CGCTGGGTCGGGAAAAGGCGGTTTTATGCGGACAAATTTCCCCCGTACTCCTTTTACAAGGGAATACAGGGCTCGACTTTTGTCACCAGTGTCAGCGCCTTAATGTCCTCCAACATCCCGGTTAAAAATGCCCTGATAAAAATGAGAGACCTCTCCCAATCCCCCTGGTTAATAGAAAAAATCAATGCGGCATTAGCGCGTCTCGCCGATGGGGAAGAAAATTTAGGCGCGGCGTTAGATACAGCGGGATATGAGTTCCCCAGCGAGGACGCGATCATCAAAATGCACAGTGTGTTTGAGACCTCGAATCAGGAAGGGTCGTTAGAGCGATTTGGAGAGCGATTGTTAGCAACCACCTTAATGCAGGTCGAACGGCAAGGGAATGTCATTAAATTAGTCAGTATGTTTGGAGGCGCTGTGTCTACGGTCGGCATTGTGGGCATTATGTACAGCTTGATTGAAATCGCCTTCCACTTTTAAAGGAAAAAAAATGAACTCGTTAAAAAAAGGTATTTTTAATATCAGTGATGCCAGTATCGGTTGGGGGATGGCCTTTGTGGGGTTGGCGATGGTCGCGGCGGCGGGGATGGGGTTGTATGTCAAAGTCTATTCGACTTCAGCCGTCAGTAGTATCAACACCCTGCTCAACGAAACCAAATCGCTGCGCAGCTCTACGGGTTATGGCACGGTCAATTTGGTCCCTGCGCTCATCCGCTCAGGGGCCATCCCTAAAGGCATTTCGATTGTGGGAGACACGCTTTTTAATGCCAGCGGCGGGGCCATCACCGTCACAGGCAAAGGGATCGGCTTTGCCATTTCAACGAGTGCGATTAATGAGAAAGATTGTATGAAATTAGCGACCACGCTGGGTAACGGCGATATTGCCTCCATTCGGATCAACAGTGCCTCGGCAATGGTGGGCGAAATTTCCCCCGCACAGGCCTCGGCGGCTTGCACTGTCGGTAAAAACAATACGGTCACCTTCACCACGCATATGTAAGGCACTTCATGTCTTTTCAATCACGGCTCAAAGAGACGGATTTTTTTGATTGATATCTTGCGTTCACTCATTGAGCATTCGACGAGCATTGATCACCAGAGATTAAGACAACCTTCCGGCTCCTCATAGGAGAGAGAACAATGACATCTTTAAAGAAGGGCATCTGGCAGATCTCCGATGCCTCCATAGGCTTGGGCGTGGGATTATTTTGCTTTGCTTTGATCGTGGTGCCTTTGGTCTATGAGTTTAACAAAGACCAGCAATACAGCACGGCGGCCAGCCATGCCCTGCGAGTAGAAAAAGCCACGCAAAAATACATGATGGATAACGCGTTGAGGATTGGAAGCCGTGCCACGGCCACGTCTCCTTATATTCTGGGTGTACCAGAGCTGATACAGGCGGGGTATTTACCGGCCGGCTTTTCAGAGACCAATCTTTTTTCACAGCGTTATCACACCCGCATTGTTCAACCGGCCCCGTTAAAATTTCATCATATGATTTTTTTGACAGGCGGGGCTCCGCTGAGTTTGAGTGCCGCCCGGAAAATGGCGATGAGAATCGGAGGCAGCGGCGGTTACATTGAGGGCGGGTTAGCCAAAGGGGTGATGGGGGGCTGGACTGAATCCCTCTCTGCCTTTGGCGGTTATCACCCCGGAGAGGGTCATGTGGTCATCGCCGGATTTTTTTCTCAGGGCTCAGGCAAAAATGATTATTTGTATCGCCATGCGGTGCCGGGTCAGTCGGAACTCAATACGATGAAAACGGCCCTCGATATGGATAAGAACGACATTAACGCGGTCAATACAGTCAATGCGAATAAAGTCAAAACCAATACCTTGCACGCCACAGGCTCAGCGCACATTGAAGGTGCCCTTCGTTCTGGCGACGATATCACCACAGACGGCTGGTTGATCACCCAGGGAGATAAAGGATGGTATTCCGAAAAAGGAAAAGGGGGCTGGCATATGACCGATGAAACGTGGATTAAGGCCTATAAAGGGAAATCGATTTATACCACAGGCACCGTGCGGGGCGGCTATGTGAAACTCGATGAAATCTCGGATGCGGAAGAAAAATGTAACGAGGATGGTTTACTGAGCCGTGATGCCAGTGGGGCCATACTGTCTTGTCAATCTGGGGTATGGAAGGGAGCAGGGGGAGGCAACCTGTCACGCGCCGGAGTGAATGCATTATCGGTAAAGTCCACAGGCGATTTTCATTTTGTCCTGGTCTCCATTTCATCGAGATTTTTTGCGGTCGACGGCTCACACACCGCGAGGGCGAACTTTACCCTGTCGCTCAATGGCAGAGTGAGGGAACAGATCACGAACGGATTAAATGTCAGAAAAACCGGAGGGGGTGGCCACTACTGGGGCTACGACACCGTGGGCGTCGTACAAAAACAGTATCGTTTAAAAATAGCCCAGGGCGATCACCTCCGCGTGGCACTGAGCTCAGCCCATTACCACCTGAGCAGTGATATCAGAATCGATCTGTCGAATTAACGTCCCCCTCTACACTCTTGTTTCATTGAAATCACCCTGGAAGGACATCATGCTGAATCTCAATCGCGTGTTAGTGGTTTTTTTCATTTTTCTGAGTACTCATTTATTCAATACCCTGAAGGGAAAAGACGCCGAGGTCACATCACAGGTGACAGACAGTCTGTTCACCACGACCTTTCTACTGTATGCAGACAGGTTGTCGACCTTTAAAAAAAATCATCCTGCGTATACCGGTACGGTCAATGCTGATGGCTTACTTCCCCCTTGGTTAGGCAAAAAACCGGAGATAAGAATGCATATTGAAAATGGCATCGGTTATGTTGATATGCCCAATCAAGCGGGCCTGTATGCCGGGTTAATGAGCGCCACGGACCATTCCTCCCTGATGGGGGTCACCGATGAGCATCATCTCATCACGCTGTCCGGCCAAATCCCAAAGCCGCCGTTTATCCCTGAAAACCACCTTGTCTACATGAGATGACGATGATGCTGTTATTTTTGCTGTCCTCGCTCAGCGCCTTGGTGATGGCCGTTTCCCTCCCTAACATCATTGTCAGAGTGGAAAAAAACGTCATTTCACAGTGCGACGACCTCAAACCATCCCGTGAAACGACCCCGCCGATGTATCCGCTGGCCGCCGTCGCCCTATTTAATATTGCCCCGGTCTTTTATTGGTTTAATCCTGAACAGGGGTATTTGTCGGGGGGGCTTTTTTTGTTATCGGTCTCAAGCTACATCGATATCGTCCGGCGTTGGGTGCCAGACAGTGTGATTTTTTTGTTCAGTGGCGTCAGCGTCTATGGTGTCGCTTCCGGCACAATAGGCCCTTCACCGGAAGAAGCGTTCATGGCCACGGGCCTGTTTGTTTTTCCTTTTATCGTCATCAATGGATTCAGCTGGCTCAAAAAAAAAATCTGGGTGTTTGCCTCAGGAGATATCTATATCGTCCTGTCCATCGGCTTATGGTTAGATAAAACGACGGCGGTCATGGTGGCCGGTCTGTCTATTTTACTGGCGTTGTTATACGGGTCAGTTTTTCGACAACCTCATTTCCCCTTTATTCCCTTTCTGCTTTTTTCTTTCTTGATGAATGGTTTTATCTGATTTTTTGAAAGGTGAAAGCGGGCTCTCTTTCAAGTCATCGTCATGAAAAAAACAGGGCTGTTATTTTTGCTGCTCACACTCTCTGGCCCTGCTGCCGCGTTATGCTTTCAAGCCGCAGGACTCCGTTATCAACTGGATCCTTTGTTGCTGAAGGCGATGGCAATACAGGAAAGTGGTCTTAATCCCAGAGCGATCAATCACAATAAAAATAAAGCGGGAAAGGTATTGAGTACCGATTTTGGATTGATGCAAATCAACTCCCTTCACATTCCAACCTTAAAAACACTGGGCGTCATCAGGTCAAAAGAAGACTTGCTGAGCAACGCCTGTCTGAATGTTCAGACAGGCGCCTGGATTTTGGCCAGACATCTCAACATTTGCGGGCATCACTGGTCGTGCTTAGGCTCCTACAACGCGGGTTTTGCCAAAAATAACCAACACCGCCGGATAAAATATGCCAGACAGGTGTATCGGCGGTATCAGCAATTGCGGAGTCAGCGTCCATAAAGGCAATGATTTTGTGGCTCAAGTGACGGAGAGCATCCACCCAAACCCTTTTTTAACGGACATCCCCATGAAAAAAAACATCGCGTTTTTAACAGGTTTGCTGCTGTCTGGCTGTCAAATGCCCAAAACAGGGAAACCGGCAAATCCCGCTTTTGAGAAGGCCGCGCGTTCTATTTCAATGAAGCAGGTAAATCTCCATCAATCGGGGGCTTTACACCAAAAACGATCGCAGTTTGCTCAGCCCATTCTGAGTGAAGACAACAGAGTGAACCTGGATTGGCAGGGAGATGCGCTGACGCTATTGGCTCAATTAGCGCGTCAAAGAGGGCTCACCTTTGCCTGCAGTGGCCACCGGCTCCCTCTTCCGGTCAATGTCAGCGTGCAGGAGATGAGATTTGACGCGCTCCTTCGCCAGATTGAAACCCAAATCAGCTGTCGGGCGACACTCAAAAGACACCCCCATAGTCTGCATCTGTTTTTTTCTCTCCCAGAAAAGGCAGGACACAGATGAAAAAATCAGGGCTGATGCTGTGGCTACTCATCCTCACTGGGTCGGCCTGGGCTCAAGAGCCAGAAAAAAAACCCCCGCCGGATATCACCGCTTACCTTAATCCCTCACACCCACACAAAGGCATGAGTGAGACGGTGCATCAAATGCTGACAGAAGCAGGGCACACCTTAGGATTTAGAGGCGGAAAAGCGCAGCGGGCATGGGAACTGCAAGGGGCTTTGAGACACAAAGAAAACATCCTCAGTACCCTCTATGATTTTCGAACCTTAATCAGCCCCCAAGGGTGGTTGCCCCCGGTCATCGTCTCGTCTCAAGACATCGCTCATATCACAGACGATCAAATACGCTCTGCCAGCCGCATCTACCATATCCTGTCTCCAGAACGATTTGTGAGCCATCCGCCCTGCTGGCGTCCGTATCTGATGGCAGGGTTAAGCACCACCACGGCGCTGCCTGACAACGCGGTACGACCGAAAAATGGCGAACAACGCACCGTTTGGCGAAAAGCGATAGAAAAAGGCTGGTCAGAAGGACGGGAAAGCGCAGACCGGATTTTAGAAGCCAATTTTCATCGTTTAACCCGGGATTATACAGGCATGCTGCAATATTCCACCCTGTTGCAACAAGGCATGGTGACACCCCCGAGGGTCACAGAGCAGCAACAAACGGTCGTGGGGACCCCAGATCAACTGATTTTAGGCGATAAAATAAAGCGCTTAAAACAACGCGCTCAATTCAACATCGATCACCTCGATTGGCAGCCCATCATCACGACGGAGAAAAAATCAAATGACGGAAAATAGCCTGCCACCCTTTGATTTCAGCGCGGGATTAACGGCAGACACCCTGCGGCGATTTTTCGCCTGGTGTGCGAGTCACCAGGTCACCGACATTCATCTCCAGGGCGGCGCGCCCATGATGGTCGGCCGTTACGGGCGATTGATCAAAGCCAGTGCCTTTCGCCTGGAAGAGGCGCAATTAACGAAATTAATCGATGAAATCTTTACGCCAGAAATCAAGGCGATGGTGAAATCAGGGCAGGGCGTTGATCGGGCACTCCAGCTCGAGGGCGATGCGAATGGACGCTACGGATTACCACGAGGAGAACGCCTGAGGTTTCGGGCCAATTTTATTCAAGCCACGGCGGGACGTCAGGAATTAACCATGGCGGTGACATTAAGGCTCATTCCTTCCCAAATCCCGACACTCGAGAGTTTGGCCATCGAGCCTGAGTTATTCAAAAACCTGTTGCCCCATAAGGGATTAATCTGGGTGTGTGGCGAAACCGGCTCGGGGAAATCAACGTTACTGGCGGCCATTTATCAATATTGTGGGCGGGTGTATCCCGATAGAAAAATCGTCACCTTCGAAGATCCCATTGAATATATTCTCGGCACGCCAGAAAATCGTTTGCCTCCGACCCAATCCCAAATTGGGCGTGACGTGAGCAGCTTTTCGGAAGGACTGAGACTGGCGCTACGCCAGGCGCCTGATGTCATTGGGGTGGGAGAAATTCGAGATGGGGAGACCTTGATGGGGGCCATTGCCTGCGGTCAGTCAGGGCATCTGTGTTTGTCTACCTTGCACACCCATTCTCCCGCTGAAACCATTCCCCGAGCGGTCTTGATGTTTCCCCCAGACAGGCGGGAAGCCGTCGCGCACGATTTGCTGGGAATATTACAGGTCATTGTCGTGCAGCAGTTATTACGCACCACAGACGGCCAACGCCAGGCCATTCGTGAATATCTCATTTTTGATGACGCCGTGCGACAAGCGCTCTCTGAGTTGAATTACACCCAATGGAGCGCATGGATTAACCGACGTTTAAAAACGCAAAAAGCCCGTTTGGCTGATAAAGCATGGCAATTATATCAGGAAGACCGGATTGCTGACGAAGAGCTCCTCACCGTCATGAGCCACAGCGAAAGGGAAGGAAGAAAGAAAAATACCCTCTGAACACTCAAAGATGTCTTATTTCTAATCCTCTTCATTTTTTAATCTCACAAAAGGAAATGCGATGACGTTATCCCCCTGGAGAGACGCTTCACGGCCTCTCACGATTTTGGGTATTCCAGCGCTGCTGTTACCGATTTATTTTGCCTGGTTTCGTTGGCCTACCTTGCTGACGCTCGCCATTTGTACCGCCCTGATTTTATTTTTTAAAGGGCTCTCCCTTTTTGGCGTCACGCTCACTGTGTTAACCCAAAGAGGGCTGCATCTGATGCGAGGTAATCCTGTCCTGGGGCGTCCCTGGTGGATTCGAAAATTTGTTGAATAACGGGAGACAGGCCTATGATGGCAACGGAAAAGACGTGGCTGGTCATTCCTTATGACGAGCTCTCGCTCGCCAAAGAGGCGGCCAAAAAGTTACCGCAGGGCGAAAATGCCCTGGGGTTCGATAAAGATTTAAAACTCTGGTTTGCCAAACCGGGGGCCAATCTCTCCGCATTACAGAGATGGCTGCCCGATCCGATGTCTCAAGCGCCCACAAAACGCGATCCCAGAGACGAATTTGCGCAGGTATTAATAGAGGCAGGATTTGAACTCGACGGCCCGCCAGAAATGGACGGGCAGCTGCATCGGGTGAAAACCAGCGAGGACAAATCAGGTCAAAAAACAGGGGCCTATACCGGTTATCTGGATGGGACTCCTGCAGGTTGGTATCAAAATCACCGACTCCATAGTGACCCCATCAAATGGAAATCTTCTTTATCGTCATCATCAGTGCATAAACCCGCTCAACATCACCTTCGGGCACTGGCGGCACAAAAAAAACAGACCCGAGAGGCGGAGCAGGCACGCAAACATCAGCACCATGCCTTTCGGGTTCGTCAACTTTTTGCCTTATTGCCCCAAGCCGAGGCCTCACATCCTTACTTGCGGCGAAAAGGGATACCGCTCACCCAAGGCATCAAACAGGACAGACAGGACAGACAGGGCAGGTTGGTCATTCCCTTGCGCAATGCCGAAGGCGACATCAGAACCATTCAACGGATTGACAAAACCGGCTTTAAATCGCTGAAAAAGGGGGCTCAAAAAACAGGCGGCTTCTTTGTTGTGGGAGGGACCGTTAAAGCGGGACAGCCTTTACTCTACGCCGAAGGCTATGCCACTGCGGCCAGCATTGCACAGGCGACGGGGTTGCCCGTCGTGATGACCGTCGATGCGGGGAATATGCCAAAGGTGGCGCAGTCTCTAGCGCAGCGCTACCCTGATCATGCACACTTTTTTTTAGCGGATGACGATCGAAAAAATGCCACCAATAAAGGAGTACAAAAAGCGCAGGAAGCCGCAGAGCTGACCCAGGGCACCGTCATTGTGCCGGTCTTTACCGAAGCAGAAATAAAGCAAAATTTGACCGATTTTAACGATGTGCAGCAATCTCAAGGCATCAAAGCGGTCACATCACAGATAGCGCCTTATTTAGAGTCGGAAGTTAAGAAGAGTGCGCCGCAGGTCAATCCCGCCCCTCCCGTTGAGAACAATGAATCAGTAGTGAGGCCAACATCACAGACCCCCATTCAAAATGAACAGGCCCCTCAGGTTGAGAGGCAGGTTGAGAGGCCGGATAAAAAAGAGCCCTCTCATGTAGAAAACCGCATCGAAATTGAGCCCATCCTCTCTGAAAAGGCAGAAAAAGGGCCTCAGGTCACCCCGATTAACATAGATACACTCATGCAAAATATCACTCATCGCTATGAAAATGGCACGGTGGTGTATTTTCATCAGGGAGAACGCGCTTTTGTCGATCACGGGCAGCAAATAACGATGGCGTCTCCGCAAGCCAGCCAAAATAATACGATGGTGTTGGCCGCGCTGTGGGTAGCAAAGCAACATTATCATGGAAAAATCGAATTCACGGGCAGTGACGCCTTTAAACAAAAAGCCATTGATTTAATTGCAGAGCATCGCCTTGAGGTCGTCTTGAAAAATTCTCAGCAGCAACATCAACTCGAGAGGGCCATGCAGCGTTTACATCAAGACAAAGAAGCCAAATCGACAGAACCCGCCCAAACCGAGGCCCTTGTGGCAAACAGGGAAACGGTCACACCCAAAAAAACATCCAGCACTGCACCGCCAGAGCCCTCAATGGAGGTGCCATTAATTGGAAAATTACTCGAACACCGAGCCGCGCCCTATCAATTTAAGGCAGAAAAAGGCATGAGTTATTTTGTGAGAATGCGCACAAAGGAAGGGGAAAAGGTGATATGGGGAAAGGAACTGGAGGGGGCATTAAATGACAGTGGTATGAAGACAGGCGAGTTGATCACCCTTCGTTGCCTGGGGAAGAAGCCTCTGACCCTGAACATCCCCATCAAAGATGCGCAGGGAAACCTCGTTCGTTGGGAAAAAAAAGAAGGGCATCGAACTCAATGGGAGATCGCCTCCGCCATCGATCCTCGTCTTTTGGTGGCAGACGAAAAAGACGCCTTTCTCCCTTCGGCGCTGATGGCCTACGACAGAGCCACCTTTAATAAAATACAACAAGCCGTTCTCACAAAAACAGGAATGACAGTGCCTTTGCCCTCCCATCAGTCCGATGGGTTATGGGTGCAACCCGATGGCAAGGGCACGACAAAGACAGGCCATCCAGACAGGGGGGTACTGCCGACAACTCACCCAGATTCAGGCAAAACGGTGATGACAGCGCATTCCCCTGAGGGAAAAATGAGACTGCATTTAGTGCAGGGACAGGGAGACTCTGTGCAGGGGATGGTTTGGCATCAGGGAGCATATCGGCATGCTCTGGGCGTGCTCTGTCAAAAAGCCAGCGGCGCGCCCTATTTGAGGCTCAATGTCGTGGATGAGGGGGGAGTCCGCCCGATGGGATACGGACATGCCCTCAATCAGGGGGATGGCCTCTCGAAGACGAACCGCTTTGTTTTTCGTCTCGAAGGTGAAAAAGACCCCGTCATCGCTCAGATGGAGAAGCCAGAAAAGAAGACAGTCGAGTTTAATAAAAAATGGGGATTTAAAGCACCATATCCCCCTATGACAAAGTCACCTGAAGAAAACAATCTCTTAAGAGTCAAGGAAACACCGAAACCCGATCAACAGGATCCCCCCAGTCCCGCACCATAAAGGAGATGGCGATGAAAACACTCAAAACCTTTTAGGGGGCACGGGTCTATGGATGATCAGCCTCTTCACTCAAGCCGAGCCCTGTCGCGCACATCAAGCGGCTCAAATCGGCAGTCAAATGGGGTATGAGCAGGCCAAAAAAGCGGCCGATGCCTGGGAAAAACGGGAACAGTACGCCACCACCGCATTACAGCAATGTTTAGGCAGCCTCAGTACCTCGCTCACCGTCCCGACCTTTCCTGACCTGTCGAGCCTCTTGAATGGCATTAAAGACAAGGTCTGTGCGGCGGGTCGAGAAAAAATCTCCCGTGTTATCCCGAGCCACATCAATCCTTGGGAAGAATGGACAGTGGCGGACTATTCAATCCCCAAAAAAACGGTCTCCGCTTCACAAATGATGGTCCCTGAGCCAAAAAAGGGATCTCCTTTTACGCTCAATTAACGGCACAGTCTGAGGCTGAACGCGATGAAAAAAAATTCCGACCTGGGTGATAATAAGGACAATGCTCCTTACAAAGCGGCTCTTGAGCTCCATCATCAAAATCAACTGGGGGCTCAATTTGCCCGAACCACATTAACACTCTGCCTGACAACCAGCCTGTGTCTCATCGTGTCGCTTCTGCTCAATGGCTATTTAGGCTGGACAGTGGCGCATCCCCCCGTCAAATACTTTGCGACACAGGAAGGACGAGTGATCCCACTCATCCCAACACATCAACCGGTGTTGACGGTATCTCAAGTGTCAGATTTTGGCGCTCACACCATCCGGGAAGCCTTCACCATGGATTTTGTGCATTTTAAGGAGCAAATGAGCCGGGTTTCAGCTTATTTTTCAGAAGAAGGATTTAAAAGTTATTACCAGGCGTTGACACAATCGAACGTCTTAGCGGCCGTTCGAGACAAAAAAATGAATCTGGCCGTCATGTTAGCGCCCGGCGTCGTTCGCCAAAAAGGGCCTTTGTCCAATGGCGTCTATGCGTGGGAAATCCAGTATCCCGTGACATTAAAACTCTCAGGACAGACGCTGTCTCTACCCGAGCAACGCTTTATTTTTTCTCTCTTTCTGCAACGCGCCGATCTGAGAGAAAAACCCAATGGACTGGAAGTGACTCAATTAGTCACCTTTGATGCGAAATGAAAAAAATATCTATTGACCCATCAACAGGCGAATTTATCATGACATTACGGCTTCTTTTTTTAGTCCTCAGTGTGGTATTGACAGACGCCAGGGCGTCCGACAAACCGCGCCAGTGGACGCCCGCCCATTCTGCATCATCAACCACAGAAGAGCCCTCAAGATCTGAGCGAAAAAATAATCAAAATTCGAAAAAGAACAAACCCTTGCCTCTGCCCTCCGACGCACTGAGCTATGCCCAGGAGCAGGCGCTTCCTTTATCAGGACCTGAAATTGAGGCGCTCAGTCGGGGGGCCGATGAAGTTCGTCGTGGACGGGCCTATCAGCCCAGGACCATCGTCCCTCGTATCAGCACATTAACCGTCAATTTATCGCCTGGAGCCAGCATCCCGATTTTACGAACGGCGGCCAATCAAACCAGCAGTCTCACTTTTTCTGACAGTACTGGGGCGCCATGGACACTCGGTGCCCCGCCCCTGAACTCCAATCATAAAGGCTTTCAGGTCAGTTATATCCCCAGCAGCGCGCTCATCGCCGTTCAGGCATTGCGCCGCTATGACACCGGCAATATCACCGTCTACCTGGAGGGTTTGCATGTCCCCGTGGTGATCCATCTCACCAGCGGATCTCCACAGAGCCGAGCTCAAACCCAGATCATGGACAGTCGTCTGGATTTGCGGATCCCACAGAGAGGCCCCAATGCCAAACCCAGCGCGCCCCCTGACAGTCAAATCGCCTTGTACAACAATCTGCTTCAAGCTTTTCTGGATGGCGTACCCCCACTTGACGCCAAACCACTTCGTACCCGGGGTCAGGTGCCCTCAACCACCGTTTGGCAATGGGGGGAGCATCTTTATATTCGCACCCAAAGTGACATCAGAGACGAATTTGAACAAACGCTCTCCTCCCTCGATGGCACGCATTTGTGGAAATTACCCCTCACGCCCACCGTGCATTTTTCTGTGATGGGGAAGACAGAGCCGTTGATCATTGAGCTGGAGTAAATCATGAAAATTGAACAAGAGCTCGCGAGGGAGGCGGGGAAATCATTGATATTATTGATGATCTGCATTGTTGTTTTAGCTGTGTTGATTTATTTGATCCTCCAATGGACAGACACCCCCATTGAAACGAAATCGATCGTCCAGATTGACAGTGTCGCCTCACAGACAGGCCGACCAACCAAAGAAAGCGCCGAATACCGGGCACTGTTAGAAAAATACAACAGGACTGAATCAGAAAAAGCCCGAGAGGAAGGCCAAAGCTTTGTGGCTCGCATCAGGGAAGGGACAGAAGAAAATCAAAAACCGTCCCCGGCCTCTCTTCCAGACGAAAATCGGTATGCGCCCCCTCCTGTCACGGAGCAGGAAAAAGGAAGCGCATTCACGGAAACCGGCGCCAATGAACACCGAAGAAAAGCCATCGACACCTTGCTCCAGGAGTTAAATGCGCAATGGCAACCCGTGGCCTTTCAATTGGCCCCTCTCATTGAAGGAGGAGAAGCGGTCTCTGAAGGCACATGGACAGACAGTGTAGCCCAACAATCGACGGCCCCTCTGCCTTTGACAGGCAATGACATCACTGAGAAAGCCATTGTTGCCCCCTATACCCGTGTGCCTGCGGTGATTGAAACGGCCGTCGATTCGGATAATCCTGATTCGCAGGTACTGGCAAAAATTCCCACAGGCGCTTATGCCGGGGCGCAATTACAGGCAAAACGCGTTCAATTAGTGGGTGACGGCCTCAGCATTCACTTTGAGCGCATGAGTTGGCGCGGACAGACCTACGCCGTGGAGGCCTACGCCCTCGATGAAAAAACCTTGCAATCCTCTGTCGCCAGTACAGTCAATCATCGTTATTTTTCTCGCATTATTTTACCTGCGGTGGCGATGGGAATGGGTCGCGCAGGGCAACTGTTTGAGCAAGCCAACACTCAAAATACGATCACACCTCAAGGCACGGTGATACAAACTCGCGCCTCGAATCCTGATGGCAGGGCCATTGCAGGCACGATCGTCGGGGGGATAGGCCAACAGGCCGCTCAGGTCATGACCCATGATGCCGCGCGATTACCCATCCAACAGGTCACTCTTCACCGGGGACAAATCATCGCCATCCAGTTTATGGGCGGCGTTTATGAAAAAGATAATCTTCGTCTCAAATCAGAAAGAGCGAAATGACCTTTCCATCAAAGGAAAAAATACCATGAACGAAACAAAAGATCGGTTTGATTTTGATGAAAGAGGCTCAGATCATCATGAGGCCTCCAACCTCTCTACAGAGCCCACACCCCCCCCTGAATTCCCTTCAAAAAAGAAGATTTTTTGGGGTTTAGGGTCAAAGGAATTGGGGATGTTCGCTTGTTTTACGGTTCTTGGAGGTGCCTTTATTTTTTGGCCGTCTCCCTCAGAGCAAACCGGTTTCGCGCGTTTTGCCTCTTCACCGTCGGTGTATGAGCCCTCTGCTTTTTTTAAAAAAGATTCAGAGGAAAAAGCCATCCCCTCATGGAATGTCAATACGCAAAACCACGCGGCTCTGTCTGAGGCATTCACCCGCTTTCAACAAGAAATGGCCCTCATTCTCGAAGCCCGCCGTCTTTTTGCTGAGGAAAACAGGGAAGCCATTGGGGCTTTATCCGCTCGCCTCGATGCCAAAAATCAAGAGATCAAGCAGCTCAAGCAACAACTCGGGGACATGGCCATCCGTTTCGAAAGCCAGCAAACCCAAAAGCACCTCCCGGATAAAAAAAGGGCCCCAAAACCCGATCAAAAAAGACCTCGACCTTCCTCAGGAACAACCGGCTATCGCCTTCATAGCCTGTCACAGGGCATGGCGTGGATCGCTTATCAAGGCAGCACTTATGCGGTGCGCGAAGGCGACACATTGGGAAAAATAAAAATTCATCAAATTGACACAGCAAAACGTCAAATCGACACCTCTGCGGGGGTGATCCAATAAATAAGGAAACCCTATGAATACCGACCTTATCCAAATGTTGGGTCATTTGGCCAACACGCTCACGAAATCGGGGATCAACCTGGTCATGAGTCTCTCTGTGGTGATGGGGATCTTCAGTGCGACGGTTTATTGTGTGCGATTGGCCCGCCCTAAAACGCATCGACAAGGGGGCGGATTTTCCCTGGGAAAGGGGGTGCTGTTTTTGATGATGTGTGGAGGACTCATCTCATTAAGGCAAATCATGAATGCCTCTTCGCATCAACTGGGATTTGGTGATGTCACCTTTGATGCCATTGCTTATGTCTCCCCCTCTCGGTATGGCCCCGCGGCAGAAGCCCTCAATGCCGTTCTCACTCTGTTGCGTCTGTTAGGGGTCATTTTTTTCTACCAGGGCATCCGGCGCATGAAACGATCGTTAATCGACGGCCATACCGGCCTCAGCGCAGGAGAAGATGTCTCTCATGGCGTGGTCAAAGTACTGATAGGCACCCTGCTGATCTGCAATCCTTATTTTCTCACCGCACTCAAAAATACCCTCAATATCGTCTGGTAATCAAGTCAGAGCTCATTTTTTCATGTCACTTTTTTAAGGAATTTTCAATGCGTTCATTTCACGACAAAATTTTGTTTTTTTACGTCCATCTGTCTCTCTGGGCTAATCGCCTGCGCCAAAAAACAGGGCAAGTCCTGATAGCCCTGCTCAGCCTGTGTGTGACCCAGAGCGCCTCTGCTGATGAGGACATTGCGGGGATGGTCAACCATATCACACAAGGGATCGCCAGCGTTCAATCAGGGCTGATGAAGGCGGCGCAAGTGGCCGGCGTCGGGTGCGTGCTGGCGGGGATTTTTTTGTGGTTACGTAAAAAAANTGACCCCCATATCAAAGGGTCCAGTATTGCGATATTGATTGGCATTGGCTGCATTTTAATCGCCCTCGATCAATTCATCAGTCGAGGACAAAAGCAGGCCGGACTCAGACCGGTCAACCTGAGCTGATTTTTGAAAAAATAAATGGAGGATCACTCATGCTGGTTTTTTCTATACTCAGCCCAAAAGACGGCCCCCCATCACAAAAAANGAACACGGATAAAAACAGCGAGGCGCCGTGCTTTTTTNGTGGTTACCTCTCAAAAAATAATCGGCGGCAGGAGGGGGAGAGCCATCCCCTCAATCACGATAAAGACCCTCTCAGGTGGGTCGATCCTTTATGCGAAGCATGGCAAAACCTGGATTCTCTTAAAGTTGACGAAGGCTTTGTCGCTTATCTACCCGAAATGAAGCCTGAAGACGTCAATCACTTGCAGCGGGCCGCTTTTTTTGCGCTGCAATCCCCAGACCCCGTTTATCGTGAGGCAGGCAAATCGGTGATGAATTGGCTGGCAGAGCATAAAAAAGAGGTGGAGGCATGTTGGGGCACTTCGCAGCCAAAAGCCTTTGCGCAAGCGCTCCAGCAAGCGAGTGAGGAACAACGCGCGCAGTATCAACATCGATGGCGACATCTGGCCCTGATACTGCCCCCCAAAAAATTCATAGGGAAGGGGTTCTTTGCTGAACAGGGGATTGAATCCGACACAAGACAATGGGCTGAGATCTATCAAGGTTTTCTGAGCCACGATAGATTACAGTGATTTTACTTTTAGATAATTTCTGTTTTCAAGGTCATCCTTAAGCTACGTTCGATTGTAAAGGAATGACTTTAGGCTGAATGCGAGTTCTTGATTGAGATAGCTCAAAATTAGTTTGGAGTGTCATCCAAAAACGGGCCGTGCCCACACCAGCAAGCTCTAATCTGATCGCCAAATCAGGACTGATACCCGCATGACCGTGAATCACTCTCGACAAAGTCGTCCGCGCTATACCTAACCGTTTAGCGGCTTCAGTGACTTCGATGCCAAGTGGTAATAACACGTCTTCACGCAGTATCTCACCAGGATGGGGATGATTTTTCATCATAAAACTCTCCTCTTTTAGTGATAGTCAAGATAATCAATAAGCTCTACATCACCATGAACAAAACGGAAGGTGAGCCGCCAATGACCACTCACCCATACAGACCAATATCCTTTCAACGTCCCTTGCAGTGAATGCAGTTTGTAGCCTGGATAACTCAATTCTTTTGGCAGGCTAGCCGCGTCCAGGGAAGCTAAGAGGCGATTCAACTTAACAGCATGCTTGGCCTGTATACCTCTGGTTGAACCCGTACGATAAAACGTCTCAAGGCCCTTGTGTCGGAAACTAATTA
Source organism: Candidatus Hamiltonella defensa 5AT (Acyrthosiphon pisum) (assembly GCF_000021705.1). Taxonomy (NCBI): domain Bacteria; kingdom Pseudomonadati; phylum Pseudomonadota; class Gammaproteobacteria; order Enterobacterales; family Enterobacteriaceae; genus Candidatus Williamhamiltonella; species Candidatus Williamhamiltonella defendens. Next base: position 32,413 of record NC_012752.1, on the reverse strand, counting down.
TCATATTTATATAGTATCTCGTATCGCTACACGAAACAATGAATTTTATTATCTCTGATTGGATTATCACCATGATTGAAAAAATCCTCACACAGATTGAATCTGCACTCGCCGCCGTCTCTCGCTACACCTTAGGGAAAGATTTCACTGCTTATTGTGATCTGCGTACCGTGATTGGTTTAACAGAAGAAGACAAAATGCTTCGACCTGCCTTGCAAGCCCCTTACATTTTTGTCACCCACACAGGCGATTACGCCAGTGTCTTCGAGATACAGGGGGCTTTTTGTGAGTTCGATGAAAAAGACACCTTTAACGAGCGGGTTCAAAAAGAAGACCCAGAGTCTTTTCGGGATTATATTGCGCGATTACATACAGCGCTGGCCAGCGATTTTAAAAGTTGGGGCCATAAACTCAGCTTTGTCTTTGAGCGCGATCCCCATAAAGCCAGAGAAGAATTAACTCAGCTGATGGCCCCCCAATGTCGTGCCATCCGACGTTGTGGCCTCGCTCTCGAAGATATTTTGCAAGAAAAAATAGAACACTCGGTGCCCTTTATGGCACGGGAACGCGCTTTTATGGTGGTGTATACAGGGCGTACAGTATTGCCGGCCTCAGAGCTTAAAGAAGAGCAACAACGCCTTCAAACACGACTCAATGGGGCCCCTGTCGCGCGTTTTGGACAAGATCCCGAACATTTGCGTCTGGAAGGACTTAAAATTCGGCATGATGCCCTCCTGAGTAAAATAGAACAGGATTTTTCGACGGACGGTCAAGGCGTTTTACTGAGATTGATGGAAGCCCATGAAGTGGGATTCCATATCCGGGAAGAAACGGATCGCCATGGCACATCCCGTGACTGGCAACCTCTCTTGCCCGGAGATCTCCTGTTTCCCCATGGGAGACCCAAAGGCGACGATCACAGTACCATGGTGCCGCCTTACTTAAATTTTCAGCTGTTTTCACAAGAAGTGAACACCCACGGAGCTTTGGTTGAAATCGACGGGCTTTGGCACAGCAGCCTGGCCTTAACCCTGGGGCCCCAAAAACCGGAAACCTTCACCCAACTTTTTCACAAAATTCATCGCAAAGTCCCCTTTCGGATACGATGGGATCTGATGCCCTGCGGCCATGACGTGTTAGGAAAAAANCGCACTGCCTTAGAGTTTCTCTCCGTGATCCCCTCATTGCGCCCACTCTATGATTCTGTCCAGTGGCTGGCGAAAAATAATGAGCGAGATCCGACCTGTGTGATGACCATCACAGCCAGTACCTGGGCGGATGATCCCCAGGGCGTCAAAAGAAACCTCACCATGCTCCAAAAAGCGGTCCAATCCTGGGGCGTCTGCGAGGTCACTCGAACTTTTGGGGATCCCCTACGGGCTTGGACGTCTACTATTTTAGCCGCTTCTTCTGCCGGTGGGGTGCATTTGCTTTTTCCGCCCTTGTCGGCGGCACTGGCCATGATGCCGTTGAACCGGCCTGCCACACCCTGGCCCAATGAAGCCAGTGTGGTCTTTCAAACCATCGATGGGAAACCCTTTCCTGTGCGGCTGGGGAGCGCTCTTCAAGAAAAATGTACAGAAATGGTGACGGGAGAACCCGGATCTGGTAAATCGGTCTTACTCAATGTCCTCAACGAAGTGGTGATCAGCCATGGACAGAGCCAGTTGCCTTTTTTGAGCATCATCGACAAAGGCTACAGCGCGCAAGGTCTCATCCGATTGATCCGGGATGCCCTGCCACCGGAGCGCCGAAATGAAGTGATCGGGATCGTTTTACAAAATGACGACCAGCAGTGCCGCAATCCTTTTGATATCCAGCTGGGGGCCCGATTCCCATTAACCACAGAGCGAAGTTGGCTGATCCAGCTGTGTACCGCCCTGTGTACCGATCCTACGACAGGCCATCCCCCTAATGCCAAAGACACCCAGCAGATTTTAAGCCGCGTGATTGATGAGGTGTATCGCAACAATGCAGAAAAAAACCCGATCCGATATGCCCCGACTTTGGTGCCTGAAGTAGATACCGCACTATCAGAGATCGACTCCCCTGAAGAATGGGAGAGTTTTTCCTGGTATGAGGTCAGAGACAGGTTGTTTGAAACAGGTCATATCAAGGAGGCCACCCTGGCGCAATACCAGGCCGTCCCAGAGCTGACGGACTTGCAAAGTGCCCTCAATCACGAAGATGTCCGTCATGCCTTTGGGGATATTCATCGAGACGGATCGCAGGAAAAGTTGCTTAAAACCCTTTCACGGTGCCTGACCCAGGCCAGCACAGAATATCGCCTGCTGGCAGGACGCACGAAGTTTTCACTCGATCCCAATACGCGGGTGATCGCCCTCGATCTCAATAACGTGATGGGGGATAACACGAATGAAGGGCAATTACGCACGGGGATCCTCTATCTGTTTGCAGGACAGGTGGCGGGCGGAGAGTATAGTTTGCCTCAACATCGGGAAGAGCTCTTGGCCAAAATCGATCCGCGCTATAGAAATTTTCATCTGGCTCGGTTAGAACAACTTGATCAAGAAATGAAAACCAAGGTGTACGATGAATTGCACAATGCCCGAAAAGTCCCTTTCATTTTTAGCGCGCTGGAAACCCAGGACCGGGAACAACGAAAATTTGGGATCCGAACCCTGCTCTCTTCCCAATATCTGAGCGATTTTCCGCCGGATTTACTCAAATCGGCGAACTCTCTGTATCTGATGCGCGTGAGGCCCGAAGACGCCAAAATACTCACCGAGCATTTTCAGGTGCCCGCGGCCACCCTCCGGCGTTTTATGAGCCTGAGCAAAGGGGCCGCCCCCGATGGCAGCGGCACCTGCTTTTTGGCCGTCTTTCGCACCAAAATAGGCCGCATTGTGCACATTCTGAAAAACACCGTGGGGCCCAGAGAACTCTGGGCGCTCAATTCCACCCCCAAAGACAGTGCCCTGAGAAACAGGTTGTACGAACAACTCGATGGCCGCACGGCTCGAAATATTTTAGCGGAACATTTTCCCACAGGCAGTGCAGAAAAAATCATCGAACACCGACAAAAACAGGCGGGAGAACAAGAGAGCACCAACATCATTCGACAACTGGCCGATGAGCTGATGTCCAGCAGAGGCTCCCGATGGTAAAAGGAAGCCCATCCCATGAAAAAAATATTCCTGACCGGCACCTTACTCTTAGCTGGCCATGCCTTGGCCATGCCGGTCGAAGTGACGCACAGTCTCCCCATCAGCACCCAAGTGGTCCCTGCGCTCTCAGCCATCAATGCCACGTTAGCGCAAATCGCCGCCACCGAATTTCAGATTGGCACCGCCATCAATCAAAACAGCAATAAATTGGCTTCCATGCTGGCAGAAACGGCCAAAAATCAGCGGGATCAGGACACCTTTATTCGAAAAACGCAGCGGCTCGAAGCCGCCCGTCGCAGTTATACCGTCCCCAAGAGTATTTGCAGTGAATCGGCCTCAGGGATGGCCACTCAAGTCGCTGCAAACGCGACGGCCACACAAAGCCATCTGGCGAAAGGAAACGGGATGGCTCATCGACATATTCAAACGGCCATCAAAACCTCAGCAGAGCCTGTAGAGCAGGAACAGTTTCGCGCCGCCAAAATCCATGCCGACTATTGCAGTGCAGAAGAATATGCCGCTTCCGGCGGTGCGCCTCTATGTCAAAAAATCTCCGAGCTGCCCAATGGCGATATCGAATTACGCTCCGTGCTCTCGGGGGCGGGCAAAGTGGGCAGCGACCCTGCCCTCACCTTGACTCAGGCACAGACGGATGCGGCCATGATGTACCTGAAAAATACCGCCCAGAGATCGGCCGGAGACCCCCTCAAAAAAGGCGAACTCAACACGGCTTCGGGTCAGCAATATCAGGGACTCCTCCATCAATACCAGGCCATCGTCTCTGCGGCCAGCCATCCGCAACGCGCCCTCATTGCCGCCAGTCAGGCCAGTCCACAGACCCGAGCGGTGTTAAGAGAAACCCTGCAAACCCCTTCGGCGGCCGCGTATTTTGAGCAACAGGCCTCACCGGAAGCCAAAAGAACTCAAAACCTCTCTCAAAGAGAATTCGAGTTTTTTGAAGTCGGGCGGCGTTACGCCAATACAGACTACCTGACCGACCTGCAATCGATGTCAGGGGATAATTTGATACGTGAATCGATACGCATCCAGAACCTTCAAAACTGGCTGTTGCTCGGCATCAAACAACAGCTTCAGGAGGGCAATATTCTCCAGGGTCAGCAACTGGGCCTTCAGGCAGTACAGGAATTTCGGCCTTTATTGCACCAAAAACGCCAACACATCAGCGCAGGAGTGAGTCGAAATGAATAAACCCGACAGCCGGTTAAAACGCGGGCTCAAAGCCAGCACTTATTTTTTGAATATCTTATTGCCATTGTCGGAAACGCGTCGTATCGCACAGGTGTCAATCCGACCTTGGATGACACTGATGAACCGAATACAGGGGCTGTATCCCCAAAAATCAGAAAACAAACAGGTGACCCTATCCCTGTCCTGGCAAGACGCCGTCCGGGACAGTGGTTTCACGCCGGCTCAACTCCAACAACAGTATCGCGCCTCAAAATATCGGTGGGTTTGTGTTTTTATCCTCCCGATGGGGCTGTTAGTGCTCCTGATGGGGGCGCTGTTATTCAATGCTCACACGCTACCTATGATGATATGGATAAAGGCCAGCTTTTTTGCCCTGATTGGTATGGCTGTCTCAGCATTGGGATTTGTGCGGGCCCTTATCTGCGAATACCGCCTCTGGCAGTTACGGGAAAAACGCGTCTCAAAAGAAGAACGGGGAGAATTTCGGGCTTTTTTAGAAGAAACGGCGTGGATCAAAAAAACCCTGAACATAAAGCGCTGAAGGGGTTCACGAATACCCAAAATCACGCCTTTTTTTCATCTCATTGACTCATTTAATGAGTTCAGTACATCCACTTACACCGCTTATTTGGAATCATTAAAATGAAAAAGGGACTCCGTCTCGTCAGTGTCTTTTCACTGATAGTTTGTTCCCCGCAAATTTTTGCCGAAGAGGTCAATTTTCAACACTTATCTGACGCAGCAAAGCGCAGTGGCGATTTATCCCGGCAAATGTTAGTGATGATTTTTGGGGATATCGTGAATAACCCCTTACATCCGACACACACCACGATGATTGGGGAACTTTTTTTTGTCTTTAACAGCCTGATTGCCACCATTGCCCTCTTTTGGTTTATTACCGTCACTTTGCGTCAAATGGTGCAAGCCGGTCATCAAGGTCAAGTCTTCAGAAGCGGCAGAAGCCCTCTTTATCCTGTGACTGTCTTGCTCGGTTTTCTCAGTCTGGTGCCGACTTCTTCAGGCTGGTCACTCTCACAGCTGATTGTGCTCTGGGCCGCTTCCATCATGGGGGTGGGTTCGGCTAATCTCATCACCGATAAAGCGGCGACTTTGCTTCAAGGAGGGCATTCCCTGGTGATGCAACCCATTGCGCCGCAAACGCTCACCGCTTCTCGGGCCATCTTTGAAATGAACCTGTGTATGTATGGCATCAATGAGGAACTTCACAGGATGTACAGTGAAAGCGGCCCAGCAAAAGGGACGCCTTATATGCGCATCAAAACCCTTCCAGAAGGCTTTATCATCAGCAATGGCAGCGCGCAATGTGGCTCGGCCCGCCTCCCTGTGACCCCAAAAAATACGCACTGGACACCGCTTTTTAGCGTGCCCGTGAACACCGCGCCGTTAGTCCTGGCACAAAATCAATCGCTTAATCGCATGCAAAATCAGCTTTCAAAAGCGGCTTATGAGTTTGTGCAGCAATTTAAGAAAAAACTCGACACCGGCACAGGGAAAATAGAGGATGTGGAAAGTCAAATCCAGAAAGCGGCCCGAGAATATGAGGACCACATCAGACAGGAAGTCCGCGCAATGAATCATGAAACCCAATTACAGGATGTGGTCGCCGCTCAGCTCAGACAGTACGGTTGGCTGGCATTGGGAAGCTGGTATCAAACCTTTGCCACCGCGAATAATAAAACCAACGCCGTCGTCAATATGCGTCCTACTGTGACAGGAATGTCGAAATTAGGTGAGATAGGCGTAGGCTCTTATCACGAAAAATTGACGGTCGCTTACCGGGCTCAAATTCAGAACAGTACTTATACAGCGCCATTAGGCACACAGAGTAGTAAAGATAGTCAGAAAGTCAGTGAGGCTTCAGATGCCTCGTCTTTATTAATAGGTTTAACAAGCTCTTGGGGGCAAGCTACGATAAGACAAATAGTGAACACAAATTTCGATTCAAAAAATGATTCAAACAATCAAATGAATCCACTTTTAAAAATGAAGGCGATTGGGGATTATACGTTAGGCGGTGCTACATCCATATTTGGTGCCTATACTGGTGCTAAATTATTCACCGCTTGGGGTAAAGGTAATTTGGCAGGCAATGTGATTAATATCATTACAGGGGCTGGAGATGTGGCGGATAGCTTGCTTCAAGCGATAGGACCCATCGTCTATTTTTTGGTGTTCATACTGTTAAGTATCGGTTTTAGTTTATCAGTCTATTTACCGTTTATTCCCTTTATTTACTGGATCAGTGCCGCCACTAACTGGATTGTGGGCGTACTGATTGGCGCAACGGCAGGCTCATTATGGGCTGCTACCCATTTAGGAGGTGAGGAAGACAGAGGAAGCCGCTCCGCCTATGGTTATGTGTTTTTAATTGATGTCATGTTGCGCCCTATGTTGATGGTCTTTGGCTTCCTCTTTGCCAGTCTGGTCGTGGTGGCAGTAGGCACATTACTTAATACTTTATTTGCTTCAGCACTCGCCAATGTACAAGCCGATTCCATCACCGGTTTAATCAGTATTGTGGGCGTTTTGATGATTTATGCGCGAATTTGCACCACCCTTGTCTCCAGTGCATTCAGCTTGCAGGTCAGCATGCCCGATTACGTGATTTCTTGGTTAGGAGGTCGTGAAGGGGCCAGTATGTTGGGAGGCATGAACGAATCCATTAAGGGGATGTTTGCTAACTTTGGCAGTGGTGCAAAAACAGCGCCCTCACCAAAGAAACTCGTGCCTAAACCTACTGCCCATGATCAAGAAGATGGCATTAAATAAATTAAGTGTTTTGATTAAAAACTCAAAGAGTTAATGCTATAATTAATGAATACAAATGAGGAGGTCAACCATGCGAAATAAAAAANCTGTCGGTGGAGCTTTGGCTTTTCTTTCTATGGCTTTTTATATATTGGCAGGAATTCCCTTCTTCCTGTTTGTAGGCGCTATGTCAAGTTGGATGGCAAGTGATATATCAAATCCTTGGAGAGATCGAGATATATTATATGCAAATTTATCTTTAGCAGCTCTCGTTATCCCTCTAACTTGGTGCATTCTTAGTTACATCAACAAACGCCGCCACATGGCTAAAATCCTTTCCGTCATTAAAAGCGACGAAAGTTACGACCCCGCCCCAGAAAATGAAATTCGTGAAATGCATTCCAGCGCCTATTTTGGGATTGACCCTAAACGCGGCACTATGTTGTATATCCGTTTATTCAACAAAAAAGAAATCGATATTTTTGGGTTTAATGTCAGTAACTGGCGTCAATGCGAATTAACCGGCAACAATAAACTCAGACTGTATCTCAACTCAACCGAAGTCCCGTTTATTGATATTCAAAACAACAACGCTTGGCTACTGTATGAAAAGCTGTGTGTGATGCGAAACCAAAATTACCACTACCCTTATCATTTCCCGGGGTACGTGGAAGACAGTACGAAACATCTCTCAAAGAAAATGGGCTTTAAGATGTTGCCCTGCTGATGTCTTCAGACTTGATATGTCATCACTTTAGCATTTGGTGGCGATAGAGTGCTGTTAATAAGTCCTGACGCTTATGAAGAATAAGCAAGATATAAATAGAGTGTTCCCTGATTTCATACAAAATCCTATACCCTCTTTTTTGGTCGTGGCGCTCTCTCACTCTTAAACCAAAATCAGCTAAAACAGGATTAAATCGGTAACGTTCAGGCGCTTCCTGTAAATACTTGACCGCATCGAGTAACAGCGCTTCAATAAAATGGGCGGCTTCCTTAATACCCATAATACCCATCGATTCCATTTTAAATGCTTCAATATCAGAAAGGCATCTGAAAGCCGATTCAGTCACATAAACTGTTAACACAGTACGTCCTCATTATTTTCTGTCGGCCCGTAATCGTTCAATCGCCTTTTCTGGGGGCATGATATCACCAGTATCGATGTCTTGCCTTGCCATCATCACTAATTTAAACAGGCTATTTGCTTGCCGTTCTTTTTCTCTTTCAGCCAACTCAGCCACCCTCTCCGAAGCAGGCTGAACAAAAAGCTCGGCCACCCCATTTTTGGTCACAAATACTCCGCCCTGAAACAGTTCAGGAGCCCCTAACCCTTCACGCGCTTTTTTTTGTGACATGGTGTTTTGCATCTTTCTCTCCTTCATCATCTTCACTCAGACAGAGTTTATTTTAACTCACTGATGAAACGATAACAAATTAATACTTAATTTGTACTCTCTTTCATTTAAAACAAAGGAGCATCATGGACAAACATCGATTTTCTCCCCCTGAAAATGACGGATTTCTTTTACTCAGTGCCTTCATAGGCGTCTCTGTCATTTTTTGGTTCTTTTTAGAGGAGGTGATTTATTGGAGTTGTGCCGCGCTCTATCACCTTTGGCGAGCCTGTGATGTGCCTTTGATGCATTCTTTTGCCGCGCCGCGGATGAACTTATTGGCTCACACGGCCAACAGGGCCGACAACGTGACCATCCTGCACTGGCTGGCTGTCATGAACCAAACGGCGGGCATAGTACTGCTCTTTTTAATACCGCTCTGTCTTCTGGCTATCCATGTCACCTTAACCCATCCCGCAAATAAAACCAGACGGGAAATCAGTATTCACAGCCTCCCAAAAATCATGGCAAGGTTTTCTCCCTCTGTGATTCCGGCCCTGTGTTACGGCGATAGAAAAACTCAACTCTTAAATACCAATCCGCCCGAGCACCAAAGCGCACTTTCTCCCGAAGAATTTGCTCACAAACATCACCTGGTTCTCAACCAGCGTCTTGACCATGAAAAGGCCCAGGTCGTTTTTACGCAACAACTGGGACGAAAAATCACCCAACTCTCTGAGTTCAATGCCTATGAACGGGCCTTATGGGCCATTTTTGGATGGCCATTTTTTTTCAATGACCGTCAAGAGGCACAAAAACTGCTCGATACCCTCAATCGCTCTTGTTTGATCAAAAGCCGTCGCGATAAGGGCCAAATAGGCACCCCCGTCTTCTCAATAGCCCACAAGGCCTTTAAAAAAGTCTCGGGTCATCCAGACGCAAAAAACTGGATAAAAAAACACCCCTATGCTCGAACCGCTCTCTCCGCATTACATGCCAATGACTTGCACTTACCGACGGCGCGATTTCGTTGGCTAAAGGGGCTGGATCGGCCGCTTTGGTATGCCCTGTGTTCATCTGATCGCCCGAAACCCTTTATAGAAGGTGCGGGTATCGTCACTCAGATGCAGTGGGAACAAGAAGCGGCTAAACATAAAGTCACCTTACCCTCTCCTGTGCTGAGGTATGCCGTACAAGGATTGGAAAAGGATTTAATCCACATCGGAAAAGTGATCGATGATCGGATTAAAAAATAGTCACAAAACACCCACGAAATACCCTCTCACTCATCCATTTTTAAATTAAAAAATATTCTCTCACGGGGGGACTTGATGCACTCAAAACCATTTTTCACACACCTCATAGGCAACCTGATGACGACTCGCATCGATGATGCTGACCGTGGATCGGTGCTTTTTACATGCAGTCTTGGGAAGGAACCCCATTTTTTTATCCGCCAAAATAGTCTGATTTTCCGACAAAAACATCAAAAAGACCTCGTTCTCTTCAGTGACAGTGAGTCGCCGGATAAGGCACAACATCTTCTCAATGCGCTGACAGAGGCCCTGGTTCGGCGGCAAAAAACAAAATTGTTCTGGCGAAACCTCTTTTTCGGCCTGGGTTTTTTGGCATTACTGGCCATTGGCAGCCACGGATTATTATCTGAAACTCACACAACAGACGACATCCCCCTCGCCAGAGCAGACTCCGCCTCAGCGCCCCTCTTACCCGAGGAAAACGCCATCGAAAAAGGTCTGATGCAAGAGCCCTCCCCCGCATTGACGACATTAGCCCACAATTTACGCGACGCCGCTCAACGGAAAATCTTTACGGTGCCATTGACCACAGGTCATTCTCGGACGATATACGTGTTTTCAGATCCTCTTTGCCCCCATTGCAGGGACCTCGAACCCACCTTGGAGGCCATCGGCAAAAAGGTCAATATTGACCTTTTTCCGGTCAGCCTGATAGGAAAAAAAGCCACCGCAGATCAAGTGATCCCTGTGCTCTGTGCTTCACCAGAGCATCGAAAAGCATTGTGGCATTCATTATTTGATGATCCCCCCTTAACCCCCTCTGCTTCCTGTGACATCGGCGAAAAAGCCTTGGCTGTGAACAACAAAGCCTTTTCTGCCTATGGCTTTAGGGGCACACCTCAGCTGATTTCAGATGATGGGCGCCCCATTCCACTCAGCGCGCTCAAAAACGAGGACACTTTCTCTTCTTTTATGAACGCCGAGCCGCAGGAGAAAAAAGATGAATAAACGCCCCTCTTCTCTCGATCCCCATCGAATTAATCGCCCTGTTTTTAATCCCAGCTTAACCGATACTGTACTCTCTCCCACCGGCGTACAATGGGGGTTCTTGATCGCGCTCGTCGTAGGGTGCGTCTGGCCGGTGACTTTGCTTATTGGATTACCGGCTTGCGTGATCTTGTTGATTATTTTTTGTGACAGGCCGTTTCGAATGCCCATACGGCTCCCGACCGACATCGGAGGCCCTGATTTGACGACAGAGCGGGAAGGCTTTAAAGCCCGAAAGGGGGGGGCAGGACTGTTTTCCTTTATCACGCGCACCCGCCATTGTGAACAAGCTGCCGGCATACTGTGCCTAGGTTACGCCCGCGGAAAATCATTGGCGCGTGAACTCTGGCTCAATCTCGATGACGCCTTACGCCATATTCAACTCATTGCCACTACCGGCGCAGGAAAAACAGAAGCCATCCTGTCTGTCTATCTCAATGCCCTCTGCTGGGGTCGAGGGATGTGCTTATCCGATGGGAAAGCGGAAAACAGACTGGCCTTTGCCGTCTGGTCACTGGCACGGCGTTTTGGGCGGGAAGATGATGTTTATGTCCTCAACTTTTTGACCGCGGGCAACAGCAAATTTTCAAATTTGGTGAAGGGCGACCAATCACGCCCCCAGTCTAATTCCATCAATCTCTTTGCGAATGCCTCCGAAACCTTCATCATCCAGCTGATGGACAGCCTGCTGCCCAAGGTCGGCAGCAATGAAAATGGCTGGCAGGAAAAAGCCAAAGCCATGATAGCCGCCTTGATTTACGCCCTGTGCTACAAAAGAGAAAAAGACGGATTATTCCTCTCACAAAGGGTCATACAAGACTATTTACCCCTTCGAAAAATAGTCACACTCTATCAAGAAGCCAAAGAGAACGGCTGGCATGAAGAAGGCTACAAACCGCTCGAACATTATCTGAACACGCTCGCAGGGTTTGATATGGCCCTCATCGACAGCCCCTTGGAATGGTCGAAAACGGTCTGGGAACAACACGGATTTCTAATACAGCAGTTCACACGGATGCTCAGCCTGTTTAATGATATTTACGGACAGGTGTTCCCACAGGGTGCAGGCGACATCGATTTAAAAGATGTATTGCATAACGACCGCATTCTCGTGGTGTTAATTCCGGCCTTGGAGTTATCGAACTCAGAAGCGGCGACCCTCGGAAAACTGTATATTTCAGGGCTTCGAATGATTAGGTAAGCAGGCCGCAAGTGCCCACTCCCTCAAGAACCGTACGTGCGAGTTACCCCGCATACGGCTCACGCAACTTACTCACTTCAACATTTTTCCTTTTTTGCTATGTAATTGTCTGTGGCAATTAGCATGTAACAATCTTAGATTAGCCAGCTTGTTGTCACCCCCTTCAGCTTTAGGCTGAATATGATGAACATGCAATTGTTCACCATTGTCCAACTCTTGATCACAGAGAGGACAATAACCTTTCTGTCGCTTATAGAGGTTAACTTTGACACCGTAAATAAAAGGCTGTTTACGTGCCTGCCTATTACGCCAATAGTCACGCAATTCCGGATTGTCGGGGGAAGCATTTTTTGGAACTAGCCAATGACGCTGTATTTTTGTCCATGCATGCTTCCAAAGAAATCCACCGGTTGATTTATCCATAAATACTGAATAGTCTTCTCTACCTGGTATCTTGCCTAAGTAGTGTTTTCTTCGCCACCACCAGTGTTTATTGGGATGACGTCGATACAAATATCTACGTTGGCGGATCCACATCCATTGGTCTAATGCACTGAATGTTCTTTTTGAAGCACCAATACGATAGTAATTACACCATCCTATTATCTTGGCATTCAGTTGTCTTATTCCTTCTTGTGTCGGCATACCGATAATACCTTTCCAGGTCATTCTCATTTGCTGTTTGTACCTTTTCATCGACTCCTTTGAGGGCTTCGTTAACAATATATATCCCCGTTTTCTGTGGCGATTGTCATAATGTCGTATATTAAATCCCAGGAAGTCGAATCCTTCCTTCAAGTGTTTGATACTGGTTTTTTCTTCAGAAAGAGCTAACCCTCTCTGAGCTAACCAAATTTGCAACTTTATTTTGGCAGTTTCGCACTCTTCACGGGATTTACCGAATACGACAAAATCATCCGCATAACGAACTACTGCATAAGGTTGCCCTTGTTTTGGCGTGCCGTTTTTCCAGTATTGAATACCCAGTAAGGTCTCCATTCCGTGGAGTGCAATATTGGCCAGTAGTGGACTGATAATCCCGCCTTGCGGAGTACCTGCAACATTGGGTATATAGTTGCCATGTTCCAGCACACCGGCTTGTAACCATTGTTTAATCATGTTTCTTTCGGGGAATCCCCCGATTTTTTTTATGAGAAAATTATGGTCAATGTTGTCAAATGCGCCTTTAATATCTGCATCTAGTACCCAGTGCCGTGTCCCTCGTGCTCTGGCAATACAGAAAATTTTTTGTATTGCGTCATGGGCACTTCGCCCCGGTCTAAATCCGTAGCTGACTGGTTCAAATTTTGCTTCCCAATAAGGTTCCAGCGCCGATTTAACTATCGCTTGTCTACAGCGGTCGAGAATGGTTGGGATCCCAAGAGGGCGTTTTTTTCCATTCTTTTTTGCTATGTAAACTCGTTTTACTGGATAAACCTTTTCTGAAGTTGTTTGGCTTAATAACTTATAAAGATGTTCTCGTCCTTTATGGTCATTAATTACCTGATTATCTACTCCAGCCGTGTGTTTTCCCCGATTGACCTGAGTGACTTTCCTGATAGCCAGAAGATGGTTAGCTCTTGATTTCATCATGAGTTTTTGCAGATTTCTGACTTTCTTTAAGTCACCTGTTGCTGAAGCCCTATATATTCTTTGCCTTAGATTATTAATCATGGCTGTCACAACACGCCAGTTAATAGCATGCCATTCCAGTTGTTGTTCATAGTTTTGATTTATTACGTTTGCCATAGGCATCTAACTCTTCTAAATCAATTCATAACCTTGGTAAAGGATTATATGGGTAAGTCACCCGTTCCACGTCAGCCTCTTTTCAGAGTAAAGTAATTACCTCTATCAATCCTGTTATGATTTCCAGTTGCCTTTCGGCTGATTGCCTTCGCTTTTTGGAACGTCTTATGCCCACTGTCTCTTAGTATTTACATCAACACTAAAAGATTAATGGGGTTACCGTGTTTCACACCATGAAGATACATTGAGTGGGCTGCCTCCTCTATGCCGGGGAACGGGATCCGTCGTAAAGAACGAACACTCTTCTTTACCCGTTTCTAACTGTCGTTAAACTTCCCCATAACACGTCACATCTGATTTCGTGTTTTACTTGCTTACGACATTTTAATAACGGAGATTCACTTTATTCAACCCATTTCAGTTTTGCCTTGCCCCTATTTCTTATTCAGCTTAATACTTTAGTTAGGCTTTCATTCTCGCTTAGCACAAGAGAATTACTCCTCTTGCACCGAGTAAGTGGCAATAAGGTTTCGGATCAACCTTACCCTTTTTCAAGGGACTTCTGTGGTGCAACTTTCACGTCGCACACGCTCAGTCAAGATTTAGGCGGACAGTTAGAAGGAAAAAGAGAGGACGTGCTACTCAGCCAAAAATTTGCTCAAAAATTTCCTTACCCGATTATTTTTGACGAATTGGGCGCTTATTTTGCCTCAGGTCTTGACAAAACAGCCGCTCAAATGCGCTCTTTGCAATACATGCTCATGATAGCCGCACAGGATGTGCAATCCATGATGGACAAATCGATGCGCGAATTTTTGACGGTGAGCGCCAATCAGCGGACCAAATGGTTTATGGCCTTAGAGGATGCCCAGGACACCTTTAATCTGATTCGTTCTGCCGCAGGAAAAGGGTATTACAGCGAGCTGTCTTCCGTTAAGCGTAAAGGCAGTCTCAGTGGCAGTCGGTATGAAGACGCCGATACCCATCACATTCGTGAACGCGATAACATTGAACTCACGGAACTCAAAGCCCTCAACAAGGGGGAGGGCGTCATCGTATTTCAGGATGCCGTGGTAAGAAGTGCCGCGATTTTTATTCCAGATGAGGAAAAATTGTCCTCAAAACTCCCCCTGCGGATTAACCGGTTTATAGAGCTCAAACGCCCTGATTTCGACGCATTATGTGAGGTTGTTCCTGAATTGCGACACCAAGGCGCCGCTTTTAAACAAGAGGTCAATGGGATTTTGAAAAAACTCGAACAACCGCCCCAAAAAAAGGCCCGAATGGAAGACAAAACTTTAATGTCGGTCGCCACATTGGCCTTAAACTTGGACAACAGAAATGACCTCTCCTACACACCCGAAGAACGCGGAATATTATTGTTTGAAGCCGCACGGCACGCCTTAAAAAAGACCCAGGGCCAATACACAATGGAAAAAGAACCGAAAGAGATTGCACTCAATGACTTGAAAAAAAACATCGATTGAAAAGGATTGAATATCCCGTTTTTATATTTACCTACTTTTTATGGGTACTTTTGGCGTAAAAAATTTTAATATTCATTTTTTTAAGGGACTTTCTTTCAAAGACGTTTTTTTGAACGTCATTTGGGACCTGTTAATTTTTTTGGGAGACAGATCGCAAAACTAACATCTTTAACAAGAAAAAGGGGAGTACTTCTTTTATCATCGAGTTTCAATGGTGACTCAAAAGGAAATGATGAAAAAAACAGGACTGATGGGGTGTTAAATGAAAAAATCACGGCTCAGTCACCACAAAAAGACCGTGATGGAAGATACGTAGCTCATCTTTATTTTGGCGATTTGTGGATGAACGCAGAGAGGGTGAAACAAGGTCTGCCTGGATATATCGGCAATACGGCACAGACCCACGCCGGCTCTTATTAGAGGCTGAAGCAAAATCAAAAAAGAGGGGAGTCTGGGCGCTTCCTGAACCAGAAAGAATACCACCCTGAACATGAAGAAAAATAAAGAAAAGTAAAGGGCAGCTCGTCCCTTTAGACAAAAAATCTCAGGGGGCCTGTCATTTAAAAACAACGTGCAAACAAATGACCTGCTGTGAAGAAGCGACGTTTTACTGAAATGAGTGTGGGGTGAATCAATGAGACAAAAATAGAGAGGGGATGCCTTGTGAAAGATGAGGCCATTAATTCAATGAATTTTTTTTAAAAAAAGAGCGTTTATTTTATGAAAATTTCTACACCGCACGATCGTTTGTTCAAAAAATTTTTCGGGGATATCGCCCTCGCACGCAATTTTTTTGAAATCCATCTACCCTCTTCTATTTTAAAAATCGTTTCTTTTCCTTCGTTAAAAATGGTGCCGGGATCTTTTATTGATAAAAGTTTAAAGCAATCTCATTCCGATATGGTCTATTCGTTTGAAACCAGCACGGGAAAGGAGGGATATTTGTACTGTGTAGTCGAGCATCAAAGCACCGACGATAAAATGATGGCTTTTAGAATGAAAAAATACAGCTTGGCGGTGATGCAGCAACACCTTGACCAAGGTCACGACACCTTACCTTTGGTCTTGCCTGTCCTGTTCTATCACGGGCAGAAGAGTCCTTACCCGCATAGCATGGATTGGCGGGATTGCTTTTGCGAAAAAGAACTCGCGAGGATATTAGACTCACAACCTTTTCCATTGGTAGATGTTACCATGCTTCCTGAAGAAGAAATTATGAAGCACGGGATCATTTCCTGGCTTGAAATGAGTCAAAAAATGGTTCATACCCGTGACATGATGGAAATAGCGCCTTATCTTATTCGTCTAGATAAGCTTTTTCCGTTAAACGATGAACTCTTTAAAAGTTTGTTGTATTATTTGTTTCAAGAAGGAGAAACGGCAGATCGTATGTTGTTTTTTGACGCTCTTTCTTCAACCACTCAACGGGAGAATGTGATGACGATAGCAGAAGAACTCAAAAGAGAAGGCAGAGAAGAAGGTAGAGAAGAAGGTAGAGAAGAAGGTAGAGAAGAAGGTAGAGAAGAAGGTAGAGAAGAGGGTAGAGAAGAAATTGCTAAAAATCTCTTAAATAATGGCTTTTCTTTCAAACAGGTTAAAATGTATACCGGTCTTTCTGAAGACAGTTTAAACAAATTACTTGATTAGCCATCCGCTTTAAAAAAACAGGATCCCATTTGAATTAAGCGACAGGGTCTTTCAAGGCTTAAAATTCAGCGAAGAATAAAAAAGAGTCAAGGAAGGTTTATTTTGTGGGCGCTCTTCACTAGCCCACTTCTGTTAAGAAGCACAGGATTTCTTTCATAGCCTCAGAAAATAAGCTCGTTGAGAAGGGAAGATGAAAGAAACCTAGCTAAAAACAGAGGAAAATTAAAAATCTTCCCTGAGGCTTCAACTTTTATTCTCTGATCAAACCGATGACTTTTTCTTCGCTCCGCTTTTTGATTTTTTAGCCACTTGAGTTTCTTTGGGCGATTGTAAATGAACCGAGGCTTTCAGCCTTTTCCCCGCAGAAAAAACAGGGACTTCACGAGCAGGGGTTTTGATTTTTTCACCCGTTTTGGGATGACGAGACATTCGCTCACTGCGATGACTGACTTTAAAAGTCGCAAATCTGATGATTTGCACCGGCTCTTTTTTCCCCAATGAGTCGATAATACTCGAAAAAACAGCGGTGACCGCCTCGGTTGATTGCGCCTTCGTCAGTCCAGACTTGTCTCGGACTTGCTCAATTAACTCAGTTTTATTCATCAATTATCCTTTCAAATTGTTATCAAATATACCGCCCGATAAATACGCTATCTCTGCCCATTTTTAACGAAATATCAACAAACAACAACCCATTTCCAACAAAGGATAAAAATAAAAAGGGGCGATGCGCTCACGGAGTCAAATTCGGAGAGTCAAACGAGATAGGAGCGGGGTTGTCTTGAGGGCGCATTTCACAGACCCGTTTCTGCTGAAGGGAGTCTGTTAACGTCAAGGAAGTTTCCCCCATTTCATTCAAATCCCGAACCAACGAACACGCTTTCTCAACGTACTCCCGCGGACCCGAGAAAACCCGTTTCTCTCCACTTTTTTGCTCTGCCAAACGTAACCCCGCCACCATATTGTCCCCCTCGTTTTCAAACGGTCTGGCCATCTCAATGGTTTCCCCTCGGTCAATCATTTGGGTCACCCCTTCCTTTTTGTATAAAATCGCCCCGTCACGGTGGATATGATGGGTATAGCCTTTGAGCTCAACCGGCGCAATATCATCTGAAACGGCACATTCAATGACAGTATCACTGAGATAAGCCGTGCGCTCATCCCGCTTCGCTTGGTAAGCCCACCCTCTTAACTGGCTAATCGCCGCTTTATCCCCTTTTAACGCCTGCTGTTCCACCCAAACACGATAAGACAGTCGCCTATTTTCTGGAGAACGATACCAGTTCTCCCGCTCTTCCTTTAATTTTAAACGCAACTCGGCCATCGCTTTTTCTCGCTCAAAAGCCAATACATGCCAGGCCAGTTTTCTCATTAAAGGATCGCGCACCGCAACACACACATGGGCTCTTCGGAAACGAAAGGTCATGGAAAGAGTTCTGAAACGATTTTTTGCGTCAAAAGAGGGGCATTTCGCTTCTTTTTTGTCATTTTGATAACGCAATTTTAACTCTTCTCGGGCCTCAGCGCGTTCTAATCGGCGAGTCATTCGAGCTTGATGATCACGCAAATGAAGTCGATCATCATAATGTGAACTCACCATATAGTTTGTTAAGGTCACCTCCCCTTGTTCATTTTTAAATTCCATCACTCGGGGCGCATTTTCAAATTCGCCAATGCGAGGCACTAATTTCGAAAGAGTGAGTTGAGGATGTAAACTGCTGGCTTTTAAAGGAACATTGTTCGGACAATTTTTGTCATAAATCGCCAACCCAGAACCTTTTTTTTTCAATTCCAGATGGGCCCTTAAAAAAACAGCGTGTACCTCTTCCCATTCTTGAAGCGGCCCTTTTAAAATAGAAGTCAACTCTGTTCGGCACGTACGAACCACATACGAATAAAAACTTTCTTTATCTTCGTGATATTCAAACTGCGTCGATGCTCTCGGAGCCGAGGGATATTGAGATTCAGCTCGAATAATCTGATGATTTTGATCTCTCTTCCAACACCCATTATCCGGTTTCCAATCATATTTAAGCTCTAATTTTCGGCAGGCTTTGTGCAAAATTTTAACGTCGTTATAGAGGTTCACTGCACGATAAGAAAGGGGATGAATACGGTTGGCCGCCACATGACAATGGAGGTTATCGGTGTCACGATGAATCGCAAAAACATACTGATGATCAACCATCCCCATTTCCTTTAAACAAAACAAAGCACTGTCAAAAATGTGACTGTCTTCCGGCTTTTCTTCCTCAGGCCAGGACAAAATAAAATGATAAACCGGATCGAGACAACGACGATTATTCGAGGCCATCGCATTCATTTCAGAGGAGGCGGTTTCAATACTCAACGTGTTCGTTTGACATAAAACGCCTTCACAAAGAATCCGATGACTCCCATCGGGTAGGTGCGTGATGAGCTGCTGTGATTCAGGGGAAGCATGGCGATCAATATAATCAATTAAACGATCAAACACCGCGATTTTAGAAGTGGAAGGACGGTCAAAAAAAGCATCAGCGGTCACGGGAATATCACCTGGATTATCTTCACGGAAAGAGAGGTAAAACACCAGTTTAAGAAAACTTGATTTTCCATCACGGCGCTTTTTTGGAATGACAACGACCATCCTTTATTCCTTAAAATCAATTTTCAAAATCGCCTTTTTTAAGGCCACTAATATATCTGAGTACTCTTGGCTATGAACCCCTTTTCCTTCGTTAAAAAGCTGCTTTTGAAGCAGTCCTGTCTTTGATAATTCAGAGATAAGTTTCACATCAGTTTTGGGAGTAATGCGTCTTCCCAGGGCACAGCGGCGCAGAAATTCTCCCACACTTAAACCAGACGCTTCAGCCTTCTCTTGAATGAGTTTTTTTTCTTCTGGAGTACATAGGATACCCAATAATAATTGGGTTCTTTGGCGTTTTTCGCTTTGGCTCATGGAGTTTCCAATCAGGGGTGTCGGGGCACCGCCCTGACCAGGTTGTTAGTGACCGAAGGGAACGGTTGTTGGGACGCTTGCTTGCAAGCGGTTCAACAAAACATATCCTGTCCTTCTGTTAAATAGCAATTTTGATATTATGGCTTAATTTTTTTATAATGTCATTAAGGTATAAAATATATCTTCTGTACAGGTGAAATTTTTGTCGTTATGATTGAGTTTAAATCAGTTTTATGTAAACATTTTAAATGTTAAATTTAATAGATAAAACTGCATTAAAAATAAAAAGATTTATAGCGAAGAAATTGAAATAATTAGTCGGGAAATGAGTATGATTTGATTGATAAAAATAAGCGGGTAATATAAAAATTTTTATCCAGTTAAATTGTTTTATTTTTAGCAGAAAAAAATAAAATAAACTAAAAATGAAAAACATTTTTTGAATATGGAATAAACGAAATGGCTTCTAAGAAATATTACACAGTGGAACAACTTGAAAAAGCAAAAGAGATGCTAGAGGAATTACCTGACCTCAAAAAGATAAGATTCACTAAAGACGATGTCTTAGAAAATTTAAAATCACAAATCATTAAATTAGCCTTAAATAAAGGGTACGTTTCAGAAGACATTAAATCGGCTCTTGAGAGTGCAGGGATAAAAGTCGGATTGAAAGCTATCCAGAAAATAATTTCTGATAAAAAAAAGAAAAATAATCATTAAAATTTATCATTTTATAAATGATAAAGCTTTAAAAAAAATAAATTTTTTTACATTGTAATTTTAATTACATTTTTTAATATTAAATGAGCTTAACTATCATAAAGGCCTAGCAATAATTGATTATGATCTACATATGAACAATATTTCATTGAATATAATTTAGAAAAAAATGTACACAGATTTTAATAAAATTTTTAACTTACTCATGCAAAAATTAAAAACACTTCATCATCATTCTTAAGAAAATAGACAACCAACTTAAGAGCCGTCTTATGATCTAATATTGAATGACTTCCACCTAATAGTAGAAGTGCAACAACCAGTGACTTGTTGCCTGTATATCTGAAGTAATAAAACTCACTAAACCCAGAAAATATTTTTTGAAAATGGAGAAAGTAAAAGAAGTGTTATGTGAGTTTTTTAAATTTTTAATTACTTCAGTAGTATTTTCAGAGAATGTCAAAATATTTTTCTAAAGCTTCGTCAATAATATCCGACTCAGTGACTCTGCGATTTTCTTTCATCGAACGATGAAAAGCATTCTCTTTAAGTTTTTTTTCAAAAATTTTTCTGAGGCGAATAGTTTTATTCATTCTTTCTGAAACAGAATAAGTTTCATTGCTTTTTTCTTTTACTATTTCACCGCCACCGCTACGAAATTCATCTAAAGAAGGTTTTTTTTTCATAATAAAACCTCTTTATAAAAGGCGCTCATTTCTGAAATAGCGACACTATCCTTACCAAGTTCTTCTACAGTACTCCCCTCTCCAATGGCTCGTCTAAAAGAGACTCTTTCACATACACGAGCCGAAAGGACTTCTAAATTATTTTCGTTTAAAAATTTAAGCATTTCTTTTGCATCTTTTGTCCTAGGATCAATACGACTTAACAAAACTTTTACCTTCAATTTTGGATTATAATCCGTTGCCAAATCTAAAACTTCTAATAAATCTGTCATAGCTGCAGCATCAAGATTAGAGGCTCCAATAGGTATAATCGCCATCTCCGATAGCAATAACGCGTTTCTAAGACCAGGCGCATCCCTCCCACCTGCATCAATTACTGTATGTACAAAACCTTTTGAAAGTGATTTCCCCTCATCGTAAATGGCTTTACCATGAAGACAAGTAGTTGTCAGTGATAAGTGACGACTCCGTTTAACTAAACTTTCCCTTCGCCAAGCAGCCCAAGTGGCCGCACTTTCTTGAGGATCTCCATCTATCAACAGTGTTGATGCCAACGAGGACAAATAAGTAGCCAAATGAACAGCAGTAGTAGTTTTTCCAACACCACCTTTCGTGTTAACTATCGAAACCCTCATTAATTTTTCCTTTTACATGTAATTACGTACACATGTAATTAAATATACATTAATTTTACAAAAAAATAAATACTAATTTACATGCATAAGTAAACAAGTAAATGTGTAATTACATATTTATATCTTATTCTTACTAAAGAAAGGGTCAAAGGTATTGAAAATTCGGTACGATTTTTTATTCGGTAGAGTAATGAGCCATTCTCCCCATAAAGAATTTGACCTATTCGGTCAGCACTGTTGGTTAACATTAAATGACCATGATCACTAAAATTCACGTTGGACTTTCCGGCAACCTGCTCTCAAAAGTGAGTGTCTACCTGAAGTCAAAGGACCAATACGAACGGTTTTCCTCGGCTATGGAAACTGGGAAACTGGGAAACTGGGAAAAAAGTGAAAGTAGTGATAGCAGACAAAGGAGTTGATTTTAGCAAAATGAGAAAACCTTATTCTTAGGAATGAAAAAGAACCCATCATTCCGTGCTCTGATAGAGCTGTCTGGCCTGACTGAAAAAAAAAGAAAGAAAAATAAAAAACCCGCTCTGCCATTGAACGTTTTTTCTGTAAGATAAAAGGACATAAAAAACTCGCTTTGAGTTTTAATAAACTTGATGTCACTTTCTTTTCTTTCTTCGCTATCGCGTGTCTTAAGGACTTTATTTACCTTTTTAACAGTTCCATAACTATCGAAATCCCCACTAATTCTTCCTTTTGCATGTAATTACGTACGTACGCAATTAATTATATATTAATTTTATAAAAAATAAATATATACATACTATGGACAGCCCAACAAAAAGAACGGTTATGTCAAAGCCGGTGGCAAATAACCGAGCAATTAAGCACACTGATTAGTAACAGCATTCATCCACCAGGTGTATTTATCTCGGGATCGGCAGTCGGATTTTATGGAGATCAAAAACAGGTATTGGTCACTGAAAAAACACCTCCACACGATGAATTTACCCATCAGATGTGCGCGCTCTGGGAAAAATTGGCATCAATGTCAGAAAGTCAACAAACCCGTGTTTGCCTTTTACGTACTAGCGTCGTATTGGCCGAAATAGGCGGAATGTTGGCCAAAATACTGCCCTACCATAAATTCTTTACTCTTCAAAAAAACTATGATCCATCATTACATCTTAATGTATAAATATATACTTAAATAAGTAAATATTTATGTAATTAAATAAATAATAAAAAGTGTCATAAACTACAACTATAGTAGTATCACATCGACCTTACACGACTATTATGAGCGTTATTAATTATTTTGCCGATTGATATTTACTTTAGAGGTTATCGCCTAAGGGTATATCCTGATGAAATAATTAAAAAAGTGAATGAATGGTCATAATGACATAATCTATATGCGATATGTTTTATGAAATAACTTAAATGCGATAATAAGGTGAAAAAATGTTCATCAGAGCTTATTTAAGAGCATCAACGAAAGATCAATTTGCTGATTGAGCAAAAGAGATGCTGGAGTAATTTATTCAGGAACGCGGCCAGAGAATCGCCTGCTATTACAGGGAAAATGTCAGCGGCATAAAACTCGACAGACCGGAGCTAGGACGATTACTGATAGACAGTCATCGGAATGATATTTTACTGGTAGAAAAAATAGACCGCTTGACTCGACTGAGCAACACGGGATGACGCTGAAAAAGCAGATTGAGCAACATGAGCTGCGAATTGTCAGCCTGGATGTCCCCACTTCATGGCAAGCCTTGTCTGATCTAGAAGCATCACCGAACGATCCGATCACCCGTGCCGTGATTGCCGATATGAACAATATGCTGATAGATCTGATGGCCGCAATGTCACATAAAAACTGGTTGAGCCCTCGATAGAGACAAAATCAAGGAATTGAGCGGGCACATATAAGTTGGGTAAATATCGAGGTAAGCAAGCTGGCGAAGAACGACACAAAAAAGTGTATATACTACAGACAGGTAAAAAACCAAGCATTAAAGAAACTGCTGAAGTGACTGACTATAGTTGCTCGCAGGTATGTCGAATAAAAAACCTATATCGATAAAAAAGTCTGCATTGGTTCTCTATTTCTCATCATTGGGATGTTAAGGCTATTTACACAAAAAAATTTACAGACTCTTGCCTAACGTGAGTTTTCGTTCCACTGAGCGTTAGATCCCTATTACTCCTGAAATTCAAGATTTACCTCGTCGAGGCGAAGGGACTTTCACAATGAATGCGCTGACCGTTGTGAATTAATGGTGACTGAGAAAAGCTGTACGGGCTATGGGGTCTTATAGCCTGCTACTGCTTGCTTCCCCCCTGATGACTCCAGATGCTAAATTATTTATGAGAGCTAACCCAGTTTTCAATGCTTAGGCCCACACGAGTATAAGAACAAAAATCATCAATATTGTTCGTTACAAGAGTAACATTCAACGATATTGCGTGAGCGGCGATCATTCTATCCAAGTTTGCTTTTCGATTTGGGAAAAAATGGGTTAACTCTCCATATTTATCTGCTTGTTTTATTCCAAATGGTTCTACATCCAAAACCGATAGTAAGTTCTCAACAGTATCTCTACCCTCTTTTTTAATTCCACAACACAGTTCAGCCCAAGTGATTGCACTAATTATGATTTCTCCCTTTCGATAATTATCGAATTTTTTCACAATTTCGGGGGGACATTTTTTAATGAGATAGATACAGATATTCGTATCTAACATGTACTTTTTCATGACCAGTCCCTTTTATTTTCCTCAAACTCAGGGCGCCTACCTATAAAGTTTTGATTTAAAGTATGTAATATTCGAGGTATATCGCCGAGAGTGCGTTCTTTCGGCTCTACGATAATACGATTACCTTCGCGATAAACAACTAACTCTGTTTGCGGCGGAAAAGCCATCTTAGCAGGGATACGTACAGCTTGTGAGTTTCCTGCACGAAATTGACGCGTATTAAATGTCGACATAAAAAGTTCCTTAACTCAGCACATAAAGTTATAACACGTTATTACGTTTTTTTATTATTGTCAATTTTATCTTTAAGGTGGGCAATTCATGGGGCAGACAAGAGAAACTCATTGAAAGTTTATTCTTAATATATCTCAGGGGTTCCAACACTCAGGCTTGTTGTTATTTCGAGGAAAAATCACTTTTATTTCCTGATTTTTAGGTGTTTAAGAAGCACTAGCGTTTGTAGGTTATTTAAGAGTTGATGCTGATATTTCGAAAATAAAAAAGAAATAAAATCAAAATCAAAAATTTAGATAAATTCATAATATACTCATTAAATAATTAATGTATAGACTCAACTGCTTTAAAAACCGTCATGGTCTACTCTCCTCTCTTCAAATATTGATATAATGTTTCCCGACTGATACCCAAGTCGCGTGCTACCTGGGCTTTTTTGTCGCCGGCAACAACGCGGCGATATAGTTCGGTCATTTCACTCTCCGAGAGTGATTTTTTGCGGCCACGATAAGCGCCCCGCTGTTTGGCTAATGCGATGCCTTCGCGCTGGCGTTCTTTGATCAGGGAGCGCTCAAATTCAGCAAATGCGCCCATGACAGATAACATCAGATTGGCCATGGGTGAGTCTTCGCCGGTAAAGCTCAGATGTTCCTTGCAGAACTCAATGCGGACGCCGCGTTGCGTCAACAGTTGAACGAGGCGGTGTAAATCATCAAGATTACGGGCCAGACGATCCATGCTATGCACCAACACGGTATCGCCACTACGGACGAAACTCAGCAATGCCTCCAGTTCCGGTCGTTTGATATCCTTGCCCGAGGCTTTGTCGGTAAAAATGCGATCGACTGTGATGCCTTCGAGCTGCCGCTCTGAATTTTGGTCAAAAGTACTGACCCGAATATAGCCAATACGTTGTCCCGTCATTAATTATCCCCAAAAGTGTCAGAGATAACTCTATAACCTTTGTTTCTTTGTGTCAATAAATAGAGAATTTGATTCTATTCTGACAGTTTTGTGATGAGAGCCTGACATCAGGATAGGGTATAGTTCAGTTTGACTATTTTAGAATGATAGGGTTGATAGAATCAATAATCGATAGGTACATAGCGACATCATCCGATGATGTTAATACAGACTTTTTCATTTCCCGTAACGCTAAGTAAGACGTTAATAAATAATAAATGAAAATCATTTTCTTCTTTGGTATCATTATTTTAAATGAAATACGATGCCGTTGAAAAACCTTTGAAGGTAGAGGTATTTTATTGATTTTTATAATCGACAGGGAGATTGTAGTACATGCATCTCATCATCAACTGGGAAGATTTTTTACACCACCACTGGCAAAAGCGGCCTGTTTTGTTAAAACAATCGATTTCTGATTTTGTGAACCCGATTTCGCCTGAAGAGCTGGAAACACTGGTGATAAAAAAAGCGCTCGAATGCCAACTCATTCAAAGAAGTCACGGAAAATGTCAATTAGGGTATCAAGCTTTTAATGGGTATGGGTCATTAGGCCAAAGGAACTGGTCACTACGGGTGGAAGCACTCCACCATTGTCACAGAGCTGCTGAAGAATTTCTGTCTCTGTTTCGTATTTTTCCCGATTGGTACACAGAAGAATTGACGACATTTTTTTCAGTACCCGGCGGTGGGATTGGCCCTCAGACTAGACCGTCTGACGTGTTGGTGATACAAGGGATGGGAAGCAGCCGATGGCGTGTCGGGGATCGAGGGGCATCGCCGGCTTTTGATTATGGTCAGAACGACTTTTCTGAAGCGATGGTGGATGAAGAGCTGAGCGCCGGGGATATGTTGTACATCCCAAAGGTCTTTCCCCATGAAGCGACTTCGACCGAAGCCGCCATGAGTTACTGCCTGAATTTCTGGACAGACAACAGTCTTCGCATGATAAGGAACTGGACTGAGTCGCTTTCAGATGAAAACCATCGAGGCATTGAGTATGCCCCCTCGCCCGACTTACTCCTGCGTGACGACCCCACCGAAATTCTGCCTCAAGACATCACCGCCCTCCAAGAGATGATGAGCCAATTTTTACTCAAAAAAAGAGAACATCTGGAAAACTGGTTTGCTCAAGAGATGTCTCAAACCTCCTATGAGTTACCGAAGGCACCTGCGGCTAAGGTGTACTCCGTTTCACAGGTTCAAACCCTATTGCAAAAGGGCAGTCGATTGAACCGTTTAATGGGGCTACGTATGTTACACATCGGCAACCGCTATTTTGTCAACGGCGAATCGCTTGACTCAGATCATGCCGACGCATGGAATGTGCTGGCACGACACAGAACGATTGAGGGCCCCATGCTCATAAAATTCATCAACGAGGCCGATTTTTTGGCAGAGTTAACCTTGATTATCAATAAAGGGTATTGGTATTTTTAACCATAAAAAAAGTAATGATGCCATGGATGAATGGCCTTCTTTCAAAGGAATTTTTCTATTTAAGAATGCAAGATTAATAGAGGCGCGCCCAGATGTGAGCGTAACCGAGCGACCGAACTTTCATACACTTCAGGACAGCGCTTGCCTCCGCTGCTAAAAACATTCACCGTGATTTTGCAAAGTGCCTCTGTCACCATTTAAACCTCTTTCAACGCTGACAGTGCCAAACAGAGAATTGTCTATGCCTATTAAAATTTTACCGACTGAATTGGCGAATCAAATTGCCGCAGGGGAAGTAGTAGAGAGGCCTGCTTCTGTCGTCAAAGAATTGGTTGAAAACAGTCTGGATGCCGGGGCCACAAAAATGGAGATTGACATTCATCGGGGAGGAATCGAGCAGATCCAGATCTGTGATAACGGCTGTGGGATCAGTAAAGAAGATTTACCCTTGGCACTGGCACGTCATGCCACCGATAAAATTGCTTCTCTGGAAGATTTACAGAGCATTCTCAGTATGGGATTTCGTGGAGAAGCGCTGGCCAGCATCAGCTCTGTTTCCCGATTACAGTTAACTTCCCGCCCAGCTGAACAAGAAGACGCTTGGCAAGCCTACACAGAGGGGCGTGACATGAATGTCACGATAAAGCCGGCCTCACATCCTGTGGGCAGTACGATTGAGGTGTTAAATTTATTTTATAATACGCCCGCTCGAAGAAAATTTCTGCGAACAGAGAAAACAGAATGGCAATATATTGATGAGGTGGTCAGGCGTCTTGCCCTCTCTCGGTTTGATGTGTCCATTTCGCTGTCGCATAACGGGAAATTATTACGTCAATACGTCAGGGTCCAGTCGGGTTCACAAAGGGAACGGCGTCTTCTTCGATTATGTGGCGCCCCATTTTTAAAACAGGCGCTCGCACTGTCTTTCGATCACTCTGGCTTAAGTCTAAAGGGTTGGATAGCAGAGGCGAATGGGCCTAAAATGAACGAGATCCAGTATTTTTTTATTAACCGTCGGATTATTCGTGATCGCGTGGTCAATCATGCCGTTCGCCAAGCCTATGAAGCCATTTCAACAGGGCCTAAAAACCCGAGCTACGTTCTTTATTTAGATATCGATCCGCGTCAAATCGATGTGAATGTGCATCCCACCAAACAAGAAGTCCGTTTTCATCAGACGAGGTTAGTGCATGATTTTATTTATCACGCCATTACAAACGCTTTAAGTCATTCAGCCTGTTCCTCTTCTGACTCTTCTGCTGATATAGAGCAAAATGACTCGGTTGTTAAAGAAAGCCCCAAAATATGTAAAGAAAATCGGGCCTCTGCAGGGAGAAACACCTATGTTGAACCTGATATTATCACAAAACAAACTGATGAAGCTTCTTTGTCTTTTCATGACACCAGTCGAACAGAGCACAAGGAGACATCTTTAAAAAAAGATATTTTAGGAGAAGTCAATGAGCATTATTTTTGGCGAGTCCTCAGTATTGTTTCGTCTTGCTATGCCCTGATAGAATATGGCAACAACATTGCTTTATTATCATTACCTGAAGCAGATCGCTTGCTCAAAAAAGTCGGGTTGACGCCCCCATCGGAAAAATCGCTAATACAGCCTCTGCTTATTCCTGTCAAATTTACATTAGAAAAAGCGGAAATGATGGCTTGTGAACGGCATCAACATTTACTCACTTTAATCGGTATTGAGTTAGTCATAGAAAAAGATACGACCGTGCTCAGGGGGATTTCTTTAGCATTACGGGCTCACAATATGCAAAAGCTCATTCCCAAGTTATTGCTCTATTTGTCAGCGCATGACACCCTGTTGCTGGAAAATTTTGCTGATTGGGTGGCTTCTCAACTTCAGTCTTTGCCTCATGAATGGACTGTCTCTCAGGCGGTACAATTACTAACGGATTTTGAGCGTTGTTGTCCTGAATTCATTAAGGCGCCCTCTGAAAAACTATTACAATGGATAGATATTCAGCCCGCATTAGCTAGGCTAACTCATTAAAAATAAATCATAAAAGTATTTTCCACTCGGCTATTTTCATCATAGAGCCAACGACCACGGGTAAAAACGCTATGATGTTTCGGCGTAAAGTGGCTTCTTTACTCGGAGATATTCACAGAAATATCGAGCAACCGCTCCTTCTACAACAAGGATTGACCTCATTCAGGTCGGTATGTTAAAAAAATGATCATGGTGTGAAATCTGCGACGTCATGCATACAGGCCCTTTTTTTAACATGATAGAATGAATGCTTGATTCAATCAATGACCTGAATACTCGATGCCAATAGATGTTGGGGAATAAACTTATTCAGTCCGCTATCTTGAATATATTTTCTGAATCCTTTCTGGTGATGAATCCCCATTTTTTCATCAATTCCCTCCAATTTATTGTCCGCAGCTCTACGAGAAAGATGTAAAGATTTGGCCACTTCTTTGCTACTTAAAGCATTATAAGCATAAAAAATTATCTGGAGTTCATTTTGAGTAAAAATCGTATTAGGGAGTGAAGTGGTTAATGTTTTGGGTGATTTGCCCTGGAGATAGTCTAAAGCTGAAAAGAATTGACATTGTCTGGCTTCTGCGAGGGTCCCCACAAGCTGACCTGTTTCATCAAAGAAGGGATGAATGTCAACAATGGTGGGTTGAAGACGGTTTTCTTTTCCAAAATGCGCCGTTATCAGTAAAGAGACGGAAGTTTCTTTTTGTATGACCCTCTCCTCTTGCTGATGGAGACTTTCAAAAAATTCCGATATGTCCGGTTTGATTTCAGATAACCGTTTCCCTTCAATAGGGACCCCTGTGGGTACATTGAATAATTCACGCATGGCGAGATTCATATAAACATAACGAGAGGCTTTGTCACGGATGTGGCAGGGATGAAGATGATTGTTCAAAATGTCTTTTGGATTGAAATTCATCGTACTCATCCTCTTTTTTTTGAAAAGAGCGGCTTATTAGAGTAAGAAGTATTGAGAATAACGCGAGGGAAATACATACGGGAAAATCCCGAGTGGTCAGTTGTTTTTTTATGGCAGGAAATAGTCACAAAAACCCAGTAAAACAGGTAAAACTGAGTTTTTATGACTTCGAATGAGTGAATGAGAGATTATTGATCTTCTACAGTACATCCAGACAGTGCAAAGAATACCAAACGCACCTGAAATAGAGTCATAATCGTGTTTAAAGAGTGAGCCTGACATCGTTTTTTAATGTTATCTAACATCACTTCTACCGTCCTGTAGCTGACATCCCGCATGGCAGCAATCTCTTTTTTAGTTAATCCCAAAGAAAAAAGCATGGCCGTTTCAAGCTGCTCTGTCGTGTTCAGCTCTGGAAAGACCTTTTGGAATTTTTTGATTTGCTTCAAGTCAAAAGTTCTCATAAGACCCCCTCCATTATAGGCCTACGGCCGGCCCAAAGAAGGCTGTCTTCCTTGAACATCAGGTAAAAGGGGCTTCGTTCATTGAGGGTCAATAAGACTGTGCTGGAAGGGGTATTGGAGTTTCTTGTGATAATCCAGTCGATATCAGTCAATTTAAATCGGAGTTGAATGGTAGCCATAGTTTCGGCCTCTTTCGTTGGTTTAAAAACCTCGCCAAGCCGCTTCGAAACGGGTGGCGAGACGTAACAGGGTTCGAAGACTGGTACGAAAGAAACCAGCGAGCTTTTCAGCTCCCCCGCTACGCCCCACCATAATGAAGACGCAACTTCGGTTTACGACGGACATAAAAAAACCGCATTGAGCGGTAGTCCGCTTTCGTACTCAGGCTTCGAAACCTGATTGCCATTTGTAATAGGCAACGTATTGAATATAACGGCTGAGGTTTTTTATTTCAATGGGTTTATGGAAGGTGACAGAAAAAAGGGCATATCAATCATTGATAATTAATTTAATTTTTAATGGAAAACCCTTTCGGGTTTGTTTTTTTGGTTGAATGCCCTTTAGGGCATTGGAAGGCGGCACTCGGTAGTGACAGGGAACACAGTAGGTCAGCCGCCGAGACGTGAGCGAAGCGAACTACTGAATGTTTATATCCCACGGAACCGCGCTTGCGCTCGCTGCCAGACGGGTTTTTACCTTTTCAATCAAAAAGAAAACATAGGTCAACTTATCCACAATTTTCTCCACGTTTTATTTCTTTTTTCTTTTTAAAAAAATTCACTGTGATTTTGCATTTATCTCTTAGAATGCATCCATCATCAAAATCGACTTGCATCTAAGTGTGGAAAAAGTGTTTTTAAACGAATTGATGTTCAATTTGAATGACCAGAGGTCATTCTTGAAGGTGATTTTTTGACCGAATGTGGGGAAATGGTAATCAATAGGCGGATTAAAGCGTCAGGAAGCCTACGCAGACGCGCAGATAATTTTTTTTGAAGGGACAGATTAACTCAGTTTAATGCACAGGAATGTCCGGCGTGGGCGTACTGGCGACCTTTCGAAGATGGTGATATTCCATGTTGACCTGATTTCTCAGCCCTTTAGGCCCCATCTCATTGAGTTCAACCAAGGAATAGCGCTGAATGATTTTTTGAAGAAGGGTCTGTTTTGCCGTCTGTTCGTCTAGCTTGGCCATACGTCGGGCGAGTTTGCGTTTTTTATTCATGGCATGAAGAGATTTTCGATATTCAAACGCGCGCTTAATGTGCTGCTCTTTGGCTCGACGACGCGCTTCCACTAAGGTAATAGACTCTTCTCCTTTTTCCATCAGACCTTTGTTAATCCAGCCCATTTGCTGATGTTGGGCT
The DNA here is from genome assembly GCF_000021705.1 of Candidatus Hamiltonella defensa 5AT (Acyrthosiphon pisum). Taxonomy (NCBI): domain Bacteria; kingdom Pseudomonadati; phylum Pseudomonadota; class Gammaproteobacteria; order Enterobacterales; family Enterobacteriaceae; genus Candidatus Williamhamiltonella; species Candidatus Williamhamiltonella defendens. The sequence goes on along the minus strand of NC_012752.1, from coordinate 488 downwards.
TTCTCTAATTTTTCTGACGACACATCAAATAACAAAAAGAACAACGGGGTCAGCGTAATGAGTTTGGGAATATAGCTTTCCATAATTCTATCCCAGACCTTTTCACAGTGCACAAAGCCCATGGGCTCTAGAAAATCGGTGAGTAAACGGGAGGCGCGCGTAATCGATTTATTGCCCGCGTCTGAGACTGTCGACAAACCACATTCATCCGACAGTTGCTCCACCGACGCCATCACTAAACCAGAGGCAATATTAAAATGGTAGAGCATGGCTAACGCCATCGCCCTCAGGGCACGTGCTCGGTGTTCGTTAAGACGACGGGAGCGGGTAGGGATAGTCCCCTGCAAGATATACAGCAGTTCACTGCGAGCGACATCTTTATCAGATGCACACTGCATCGCATAACGGATGAAAGCCGGACGTTGCTTCTCGCTAGCAGGCGGGGTAAAAACGGGAGAGGCGTTAAAAACGTAACTTTTTCTAGTCAC
>NC_012751.1:1952005-2110331 GCF_000021705.1 Candidatus Hamiltonella defensa 5AT (Acyrthosiphon pisum) | reverse complement strand
CCATGTTGAAAAGCTGTGAATAACCTGTGTATATCTACGGGATAACTATTGTAAAAAAACACCCTGTGGATAAAAGTCATTTTTATCCACACTTTATACACAAGATAATCACAGGTAATCCACAGGAATTGATCTTCTTAAAAGCAATGATAGATATGGCAAAAAACCACTTACCCACAGAAAACAGTGATCCTAATAATAAAAATAATAAAAGATCTTTAAATAAAAAGATCTTATTAAAATAACAACCGAATAATCTGATTTCACTCTTGATCAAAATTTAAGTAGAATAGATCCAGCAAGATTGGAAAATTTTTTTCGCCCAAGGTAAAGTGACATGTTTTATCCAGATCAATTTGACGTTATTGTGATAGGTGGAGGCCATTCAGGAACTGAAGCCGCTATGGCCTCGGCTCGTATGGGTTGCAAAACGTTATTGCTGACACATAACATCGATACCTTAGGTCAATTATCTTGCAATCCAGCGATTGGAGGGATAGGAAAAGGACAACTTGTCAAAGAAATCGATGCACTTGGTGGACTGATGGGAATGGCTGCCGATAAAGCCAGTATTCAATCCAGGATACTCAACGCCAGTAAAGGCCCTGCCGTAAAATCGACCCGAGTTCAACTCGATCGCACTGTTTATCGTAAAGTTATTCGATCCGCATTAGAAAATCAGACCAATTTATCGATTTTTCAGCAACCTGTTGATGACTTGATCTTAAAAAACGATCTAGTTGTCGGTGCCGTCACTAAAATGGGGTTAAAATTTCATGCTAAATCAATCGTATTAACGGTAGGGACTTTTTTAGACGGAAAAATACACCTGGGTTTAGAAAATTATAGCGCTGGACGTGCTGGAGATACCGCTTCCATCTCGTTAGCCTCACAATTAAGAAAACTTCCTCTACGAATAGGCCGCTTAAAAACTGGCACGCCTCCGAGGATAGACGCCAGAAGCATTAACTTTAAAAACTTAAAAATCCAGCTGGGCGACACTCCCTTACCCTTATTTTCTTTTCTTGGAAGACAACATCCCCCTCTCACACAGAAACCTTGTCATATCACCTATACCAATGAAAAAACGCATGAAATTATTCAAAAAAATTTAGAAAGAAGCCCTATGTACAGGGGAATCATTGACGGAATAGGCCCAAGATACTGCCCCTCTATTGAAGATAAAATCATACGTTTTTCTGATCGGAGCGCTCATCAAATTTTTTTAGAGCCAGAAGGGCTTACCAGTAACGAAATCTACCCTAACGGTATTTCAACCAGTCTCCCTTTCGATGTACAACTGAAAATAGTTCGTTCGATTCAAGGAATGAAAAATGCTTTTATCGTTCGCCCTGGTTATGCGATTGAATATGATTACTTTGATCCCCGTGATTTAAAACCCACTTTAGAAAGTAAACATATTCAAGGCCTGTTTTTTGCGGGACAGATTAATGGCACAACAGGCTATGAAGAGGCGGCAGCTCAAGGATTATTAGCAGGATTAAATGCAGGGCGCCTTGCTCGAGGGGAAGAGGGATGGTTTCCACTCCGTAATCAAGCTTATATCGGTGTGTTGGTTGATGATTTAACGACTCTAGGAACTCAAGAACCTTATCGTATGTTTACCTCACGTGCTGAGTATCGATTATTGCTTCGAGAGGATAATGCAGATTTACGTCTGACAGAAATAGGTTATCAATTAGGGCTCGTCGATGAAAACAGATGGTGTCGTTTCAATCAAAAAGTAGAATTGATAGAACAGGAAAAACAAAGGCTGCGCAGCATATGGATAAAACCAAATTCAGATAATCAGATAGACCAAATTATTAAATCGCCATTATCTCGTGAAACGAATGGTGAAGATCTTTTGCGCAGGCCAGAGGTCAATTACTCTTTACTGACTTCTTTAAAACCGTTTTTACCTTCACTAGAAAACAACGAAGCAGGTATGCAAGTTGAAATTCAAATAAAATACGAAGGCTATATTGTTCGTCAAAAAGAAGAAATTGCAAAGCAATTACGCAACGAAAATACTTTGTTACCTTTAAGTTTTGATTATTCGCTCATTTCTGGCTTATCAAATGAAGTGGTCTCTAAACTAAACGATCACAAACCAATCTCATTAGGACAAGCATCACGTATTTCTGGCATCACGCCTGCCGCGATATCTATTCTGCTAGTTTGGTTAAAAAAACAGGGCTTATTGCGGCGTAGCGCTTAATTTTAAATAAAAAGGGATTATTGTGTTGGACGAATTAAATATTTTGCTTTCAATCGCAAAAATAAACTTATCCGAAGAACAAAAACAAAAAATAATAAGTTATATCGAACTTCTGTGTCAGTGGAATAAAACTTATAATTTCACTTCCGTTCATGATCCAAAAGAGATGTTGATAAAGCATGTTTTAGACAGCATTATTGTTGCTCCATATTTAAAAGGTCGAAAATTTATTGATGTGGGTACAGGGCCAGGTTTACCTGGCCTCCTTCTTGCGATTGTTCTCCCTGATTCTCATTTCACCCTACTAGATAGTATTGGAAAGCGTATCTGCTTTTTGCGCCAAGTTCAGCAATCTCTTAGATTAACTAATATTCAACCCATACAAAGCAGAGTAGAGTCTTTTTTTCCGAGCAAACGTTTTGATGGCGTCATCAGCAGAGCGTTTGCCTCACTAAAAAATATGCTGTCTTGTTGTGAGCATTTGGTTGATAAAACAACAGGGTGTTTTTATGCTTTGAAAGGAGTAAAACCTGACCATGAATTGGCTGATTTGCCCTCTCAAATTACTTTGAAATCTATTTTTAAGCTACAAATACCCAAATTAGAGGCAGAACGTCATTTGATTGTTTTAAAAATAAACGCATTATTCGTTACATAAAATGGTTTCGCCTACTGAGAACAAAAAAATTGCGTCAGTATCTCTCTCAAATAAGAGAATGAAAGAAAATTTCTTGTTTATGCAATTGAAGACTTTTGTTATCCTCGGTTCCGTTTTTGCTTTCTATAAATTTTATATTGCATTAATTTAAAAGGGTAAAAGACATCATGTCTGGATTAGGAGAAAGTCGTAGTTCAAAGGATTATATAAGTCACCATCTGGATCACTTGCAGTTAAATTTACTTAATTTTAAATGGGTTGATCCGAACTCAACGGATCCCGTTCCATTCTGGACAATCAACTTTGACTCTTTGTTTTTCTCTTTCACTTTAGGTCTTCTTTTTTTACTGTTATTTCGTAAGGTTGCCGTTAGTATATCTAGTGGGACACCCGGAAAATTACAAATTATGGTGGAATTAGTGATCGGTTTTATAGATAAAAACGTTCAGGACATGTACCACGGAAAAAGTAAAGTCATAGCGCCTTTAGCGTTAACCGTCTTTGTCTGGATATTATTAATGAACTTTATGGATTTACTCCCTGTTGATTTACTCCCTTACTTAAGCGAACATTTGCTAGGATTGCCCTCATTAAGAGCAGTTCCGACTGCTGATGTGAGCACAACGCTGTCAATGGCTTTGGGTGTATTCATTCTTATTTTGTTTTATAGCATCAAAATAAAAGGGGTATCCGGTTTCATAAAAGAACTGACCTTAAGACCCTTTAATCACCCGGTGTTCATTCCTATTAACTTGCTTTTAGAAATGGTCACCTTGATTTCAAAACCCATTTCATTGAGCTTAAGGCTCTTCGGTAACATGTATGCAGGAGAACTCATTTTTATCTTGATCGCGGGTTTAATGCCCTGGTGGTTTCAGTGGATATTGAGTGTCCCTTGGGCGATCTTCCATATTCTGATCATTACATTACAAGCTTTTATATTTATGGTTTTGACGATTGTTTATCTCTCGATGGCTTCTTCAGAGCACTAATTTTATATTTTTGTAACAACATCAGGATTCAAAAAATACATTTTTTTACTATCGCTTTATCAACAAAAACAAAACTGGAGACTATGATGGAAAATATAAATATGGACCTATTGTACTTAGCTGCGGCCATTATGATGGGGCTGGCGGCTATCGGCGCTGCAATTGGTATCGGCATATTGGGGGGGAAATTTTTAGAAGGGGCGGCACGCCAACCTGAGCTCATTCCTTTATTACGTACTCAATTTTTCATCGTGATGGGCTTAGTAGATGCGATTCCTATGATTGCTGTTGGTTTAGGTCTTTATATTATGTTTGCTGCGGCATAAAAATGATTATATTTTCACTTTTTAATCACATGAAATCATCCACTTTTAAAGAGGTATTGTGTTGTGAATCTTAACGCAACAATCCTCGGACAGGCTATTGCGTTTGTCCTTTTTGTTCTTTTTTGTATGAAATATGTATGGCCTCCCATTATTAATGCCATTGAAAAACGTCAGAAAGAAATAGCTGATGGTCTTGCGTTTGCAGAAAATGCCAAAAAAGATTTGGAGTTGGCGCAGGTTAATTCAACCGAACAAATCAATAAGGCTAAACTGCAGGCCCAAGTGATTATTGAACAGGCAAATAAACGCAAGTCTCAAATTATTGAAGAAGCGAAAGCCGAGGCAGAACAACAGCGTTCTCAAATTTTGGCACAAACAGAGACAGAAATTGAGGCAAAACATCAGCGATCTTATGAAGAATTGCGTAAAAAAATTGCTGTGTTAGCAGTCATTGGAGCTCAAAAAATTATCGAACAGTCTATAGATGAAAAAGTGAATAGTGACATTATCGATAAATTAGTCGCTGAACTATAAGGAGAAAGCGATTTATGTCTATGGCTACCATCGCTCGTCCCTACGCTAAAGCTATCTTTGACTTTGCTGTTGAACATCATTCAATTGAACATTGGCAGAATATGTTGGCTTTTTCTGCACAGGTCTCGGCTCATAAGCAAGTTACTCAATGGCTTTCTGGCGTGATGCATTCCGAAAAGACAGCACAGATATTTATTAGTCTTTGTTCTGATCACCTCGATGAATTTTCTAAAAATTTCATTAAAATTATGGCTCAAAATGGTCGTTTATCGCTTCTGCCTGAAGTACTGAAGCAATTTATGGCGTTGCGGGCAATGATCAATTCTGTGATTGATATTGAAGTGTTTTCTGCCATCCCCTTGAATGAAGATCAGAAGAAAAAAATTATTTTTGCCTTGGAAAAACGTTTACAGCTTAAGGTGACATTAAATTGCAAAATAGATGAATCTATTTTGGCGGGCGTGATTATCCGTCATGGAGACAGGGTCATAGATGGCAGTGTCAGCAATCGTCTTAAAAGACTTAAAAATTTTTTATTGTCTTGAACATGATAAATATTTTAATGTCATTTAAAGCATATTTTAAAACAGATTCTTAAGGAAACTGGAGCACATGCAACTGAATTCCACCGAAATCAGCGAACTGATAAAAGAACGTATTACTCAGTTTAATATCGTGAGCGAGGCTCACAATGAGGGCACTATTATTTCCGTCAGTGATGGCGTGATTCGTATCCATGGTTTAACTGACGTGATGCAGGGTGAAATGATCGCCTTACCTGGTGATCGCTATGCAATAGCGCTTAACCTTGAGCGAGATTCTGTCGGAGCCGTTGTGATGGGATCTTATATCGATTTAACAGAAGGTATGAAAGTACAATGTACAGGTCGCATATTAAGTGTACCGGTGGGTCATGGTTTATTAGGCCGAATTGTCAATACATTAGGAAAACCGATTGATGGCAAAGGAACCCTAAACAATCAGGGGTTTTCTCCTGTTGAAACCATTGCGCCTGGTGTCATTGAAAGGCAATCCGTCGATCAACCTCTTCAAACGGGTTATAAATCCGTCGATTCAATGATCCCTATCGGCCGTGGTCAACGCGAACTGATTATCGGCGATAGACAAACAGGAAAAACCGCTTTAGCGATTGATACCATCATTAACCAACGCGATTCAGAAATAAAATGTGTATACGTCGCCATAGGCCAAAAAGCCTCTACCATTGCAAATGTGGTTCGTAAACTTGAAGAGCATGGCGCCTTATCAAACACAATTGTGGTTGTCGCTACTGCTTCTGAATCCGCCGCTTTGCAATATTTAGCGCCTTATTCTGGCTGTGCCATGGGAGAATATTTCAGAGATAGAGGCGAAGATGCCTTAATTGTTTACGATGATCTTTCTAAACAAGCCGTGGCTTATCGACAAATATCTTTACTATTACGTCGTCCACCAGGTCGAGAAGCGTATCCTGGCGATGTGTTCTATTTGCATTCTCGTTTACTTGAAAGGGCGGCACGGGTTAATGCCGAGTACGTTGAAACTTTTACTCAAGGTAAAGTGAAAGGCAAAACTGGCTCTTTGACTGCTTTACCGATTATAGAAACGCAAGCGGGAGATGTTTCTGCCTTTGTTCCTACTAATGTTATTTCGATTACAGATGGCCAAATTTTTCTTGAATCTGGCTTATTTAATGCGGGTATTCGTCCTGCGGTCAACCCAGGTATTTCTGTTTCTCGTGTCGGAGGGGCGGCTCAAACCAAAGTTATGAAAAAACTCTCAGGGGGTATTCGTACTGCTTTGGCTCAATATCGTGAGTTGGCGGCTTTTTCTCAATTTGCATCTGATTTAGATGATTCAACCCGTAAACAACTCAATCATGGTCAAAAAGTCACCGAATTACTCAAACAAAAACAATATGCACCTCTATCGGTTGGGCAACAATCTTTACTCCTATTTGCTGCAGAAAAAGGATATCTAGAAGACGTTGATCTCACATCATTAGCAGGTTTTGAAACAGCATTATTGTCTTTTGCAGAGCGTGAACATGCTGAGCTTTTAAACCAACTCAATCAAACCGGTGATTACAATAATGAGATTGAAAAGAAGATAACAGATCTTCTTGACCACTTTAAATCGAGCCAGGCTTGGTAGCATGAGCGTTAAAAACAAGCTGTGATTGAGGAAAATCAAAATGATCAGTGCAAAAGAGATACGCTCCAAAATAGCCAGTGTCAAAAGCACGCAGAAAATTACCAAAGCGATGGAAATGGTCGCTGCCTCTAAAATGCGTAAATCGCAGGAAAGTATGTCCGCGACTCGTCCTTATGCAGAAATGATACGGAAGGTAATAGGCCATCTTGCTCTCGGTAACCTGGAATATAAACATCCTTACTTGCAAGAACGTAAAGTGAAACGAGTCGGTTATCTGGTCGTTTCTACAGACAGGGGGCTTTGTGGTGGTCTGAACGTGAATCTTTTTAAAAAGATATTGACTGATATGCATGATCAGTCTGAAAAAAATGTGGCATCTGAATTATCTTTGATCGGATCAAAAGGCGTCGCTTTTTTCAATTCTATAGGGGCTAAAATAGTGGCTCAAGTGACCGGCATCTCTGATAAGCCTTCATTACCCGATATCATTGGCCCTGTACAAGCGATGTTAAAGGCCTACGATGAAGGTCGTTTGGATAAATTATACATCGCGAACAATAGATTCATTAATACCATGTCTCAACAACCCCAAATCACGCAACTTTTGCCGCTTCTTCCCATGGATGAAGGCCAGATAGGTGTCACAAAAAAATCTTGGGATTACTTGTATGAGCCTGAGCCTAAAGTCTTGCTCGACACACTTTTACGGCGCTACATAGAATCTCAGGTGTATCAGGGTGTGGTTGAAAATATTTCCAGTGAGCAAGCTGCAAGAATGGTTGCCATGAAAGCGGCTACCGATAATGGGGGCAACCTCATCGATGAATTGCAGCTGATTTACAACAAGGCTCGTCAAGCGAGCATTACTCAAGAATTGACCGAGATTGTAGGCGGCGCTTCAGCGCTTTAGAACAGATTATTAAGTAGAGGATTTGAAATGTTGACTGGAAAAATTATCCAGATAATTGGTGCTGTAGTGGATGTAGAATTTCCTCAAGAGGCTGTACCTAAGGTATACAACGCCCTTGAAGTTAAAAATGATGCCATCAAATTGGTAATGGAAGTACAGCAACAATTAGGGGGAGGAGTGGTTCGGTGCATTGCAATGGGATCTTCTGATGGTCTTCAGCGCGGGCTTACTGTCACTGATTTAGGTCATCCTATTAAAGTTCCTGTCGGTAAAGAAACCCTGGGGCGGATCATGAATGTGTTAGGTGACCCGATTGATATGAAGGGGCCCATAGGTGAGCAAGAAAGATGGTCTATTCACCGTCAACCTCCTTCTTACGAGGAGCTTGCCAATTCACAAGAACTATTAGAAACCGGCATCAAGGTGATGGATTTGATTTGTCCTTTTGCGAAAGGCGGAAAAGTGGGGCTATTTGGGGGTGCCGGCGTTGGGAAAACCGTCAACATGATGGAACTCATCCGTAACATTGCGATAGAACATTCGGGATATTCTGTTTTTGCCGGGGTGGGTGAACGTACTCGTGAAGGAAACGATTTTTATCATGAAATGACAGAATCTGGCGTTTTGGACAAAGTGTCTCTTGTCTATGGCCAGATGAATGAGCCGCCAGGAAATCGTCTCCGTGTGGCGCTCACCGGCTTGACTATGGCTGAAAAATTTCGGGATGAAGGCCGAGACGTTTTATTATTTATCGATAATATCTATCGTTATACCTTGGCGGGTACTGAAGTATCGGCGCTTTTGGGGCGCATGCCTTCTGCGGTGGGTTATCAGCCGACTCTAGCGGAGGAAATGGGTGTCTTGCAAGAACGCATTACTTCCACCAAAAAAGGTTCGATTACTTCTGTTCAAGCCGTCTATGTTCCTGCAGATGATTTAACCGATCCTTCACCTGCCACGACATTTGCTCATTTAGATGCAACTGCGGTTTTAAGTCGTCAAATTGCATCTCTGGGGATTTACCCTGCCGTGGATCCATTAGATTCAACGAGCCGACAGCTTGATCCCTTAGTTGTGGGTCAAGAGCATTACGATGTTGCTCGAGGTGTACAATCGATTCTTCAACGTTATCAAGAACTCAAAGATATCATCGCGATTTTGGGGATGGATGAATTATCAGAAGAGGATAAACTGGCGGTTTCTCGGGCGCGTAAAATTCAGCGTTTTCTCTCTCAACCTTTCTTTGTCGCGGAAGTCTTTACGGGGGCGCCAGGGAAATTTGTCTCTCTCAAAGACACCATTTCTGGCTTTAAAGGGATAATGAACGGTGACTATGATCATTTACCGGAGCAGGCGTTCTATATGGTTGGCACCATTGAAGAAGCCTTGGAAAAAGCGAAAAAATTATAACGCACCGGATTGGAGATAAATATGATGACACCCACTTACCTTTTAAATGTTGTCAGCGTCGAGAAAAACATGTTTTCTGGTGTTGTACAAAAAATCCGGGTCACAGGCAGCGAGGGGGAATTGGGTATTTTCTCTGGACACGCCCCTTTATTGACTGCCTTGAAGCCAGGGATGGTGTGTATGATAAATGAGCAAGGCGAAGAAGAATTCATTTATTTATCAGGAGGGATCCTTGAAGTTCAGCCAAAGCTAGTCACTATCTTGGCGGACACCGCCATTCGAGGGGAAGATTTAGATGAAGAGAGGGTGTTAAAATCAAAATGCGATGCAGAGGCGAATCTCAACAAACCGCATGCTGATATTGATTACACTAAAGCCTCAATTGAATTATCCAAAGCACTTGCAAAGTTGAAAATTATAGAACTGATAAAGTTAAAAAAATAATTATTTTTTTAACTTTAAAGTTAATATATGGCACTGTTAATAAAGTCCATTAATTTATGCAGTTTGTTTCGGGCTGGAGACGGGGCTCTGGGAGTTTAAAAAAATAGGCAGTTCTCCTTACTCTATTCTTATTTACATTTCCAATAGATTTATGGCGCGATGGCTATGCCTTCTTTCGATTCTGTTCTTGTTATCTGTTTTATATTTGCGTAAAATGCCCGGCTTATTATTAATGTATGGGGCTTTTTTATTTTTTCGCTCAGAAATCGGGGCTTTAATATGTACGCAGTTTTTCAAAGTGGTGGTAAACAACATCGTGTAACTGAAGGCGAGACTGTTCGTTTGGAGAAGCTGAGCAATGTAACCGGTGAAAAAATTAATTTTAATCAAGTCTTGATGATCTCAGATGGTGAAACGATCAAAGTCGGCGCTCCTTTGATTAATGGAGGCTTGGTTCAGGCGGAAGTGATGGCACACGGTCGTGCTGATAAAATTAAAATCATTAAATTTCGTCGTCGTAAGCATTATCGCAAACAGCAGGGCCATCGCCAGTGGTTTACAGATGTGAAAATTATTGGAATTATAAGTTAATACTTCAAGAGGAGTGATGTATGGCACATAAAAAAGCGGGTGGGTCAACTCGTAACGGTCGCGACTCTGAAGGTAAACGTCTGGGCGTCAAGCGTTTTGGAGGAGAAAAAGTTCTGGCAGGTACTATTATTGTTCGTCAGCGCGGCACTAAATTTCACCCTGGGGTTAATGTAGGTTGTGGAAAAGATCATACATTGTTTGCTTTATCTCATGGCAAAGTGAAATTTGAAGTTAAAGGTACTAAGAACCGCAGTTTTGTCAGTATCGAAACGGAATAAAATTTTGAACCCTGATCCAGTAATGCTATAAAAAAGCCTCAAAAATTTTGAGGCTTTTTTATTAATGTGTTATCCGATCATATTTGTTTTTTCAAAAAGGTAGGTGAATGTGATCCCAGACGTATCACAAGCGCTTTCTTGGTTGGAAGCACATCCAAAGGTATTAAAAGGCATCCGACGAGGTATTGAAAGAGAAACACTAAGAGTGACACCCAATGGTCACTTGGCAATGACAATTCATCCTAAAGTGTTAGGGGCTCCTCTCACTCATCCATGGATCACCACTGATTTTTCTGAAGCCCTATTAGAATTTATTACTCCTGCTGATCAGGATATCCAAAAATCGTTGATGTTTTTACGCGATCTTCATCGTTACACCGCGCGTCAGTTAATGAATGAACGTTTCTGGCCTTTAAGCATGCCATGTTTTATTGAAACTGAAGAAGATATTCCGTTGGCTCAATACGGTTCTTCTAACCTGGGGCGTTTTAAAACGCTTTATCGCGAAGGCTTAAAAAATCGCTATGGGGCATTGATGCAAACCATTTGTGGTGTTCACTATAATTTTTCTCTGCCATTGGCATTTTGGCAAACAAAAGAAGGCATAGAAGACGAAAAAAAAGGGAAAAATGTCATTTCCGACGGCTATCTTCGCTTAGTGCGTAACTATTACCGTTTTGGCTGGGTGATTCCTTATTTATTTGGTGGATCCCCTACAGTGTGCTCTTCATTTTTAAGAGAAAAAAAATCCTCTCTGGCGTTTGAAACATTTGGGAAAAATACGTTATATCTGCCGTATGCCACCTCTTTACGTTTAAGTGGTTTAGGCTATACCAGTGCCGCTCAAAGCAATTTAAAAATGAATTTTAATGATTTGAATATTTATGTGAATGATTTAAAAAAAGCCACTCGAATTCCTTCCAAAGAATATGCAAAAATCGGTTTAAAAAATAAAAATCGTTATTTGCAGTTAAATACCAATGTATTGCAAATAGAAAATGAATTATATGCTCCCATTCGACCTAAGAGGAGTACTGAAATAGGTGAGCTTCCTTCCGATGCTTTATTGAAAGGAGGGATTGAATATCTTGAAATCCGTTCTTTAGACATCAACCCATTTTCACCTATAGGGATAAATGAAACGCAAATTCGTTTTTTGGATCTTTTTTTAATTTGGTGTGTATTGGCGCCCTCCAATGAGATGAGCGACGAGGAATTACTTTATACTCAGAAAAATTGGGAAAAAGTGATATTGGAAGGGCGTAAACCCGATCAAGTGCTGAATATCGGTACCGAAAGAAACCCTCAGTCTATCAAAAGAATAGGAAAAACCTTGTTTCAAGGTTTAACACGAATAGCAGAAATCATCGATGAAAAAGATAAAAAATATCAAAAAGCGTGCGATGAACTGCTGATGTATCTTGAAGATCCTGATTTGACTTTTTCTGCTCGTTTTCTTAAAGAAATAAAAGCAAACCAAGGCGAGAGCATTGGGCTTAAGCGTGCCGAAAAATATTTTGAACAGCTTAAAAAAGAGCCCCTTGAGCTACTTACAGAAGCTCAATTATGTGATGAGTCTCGTTCATCATGTCAACGCCAAGCTGAACTAGAGCGGGGGGATACTATCAGTTTTGAGGAATATCTGCGACTTCACTCCGGTCGTTATCGTTAATTCAGGAAGAGGGCTCATATTCCTCAGGTAGACAATTTATTTTTCACAATCATTTCTGAGTATCTTCTTTATACCATGGCTGATTATCTTTAGCATCAGCAAAAAATTCTTCTTCAGGTTCTTTATGATAACTGCTAGCCGCAAGATCAATATATCCCATTCTTTTTTCGATTTCTTTTTGTCTTTTACTGTCAGCTTCGTTTAGACCAACAGTAATATTAATAGATTCTATCTCTTCTTTTAATCTGGTTATCTGATTTTTTATATTTTCAAAATCAGCACCTGATATTTTCGGATTATCATATCTTTTTTCTAATATTGTTACCCCAATTTTCCTATCTGCTATCATAAGCTAGAGTAATAAAAAGTTTCGATAAGCTTTTATTTTTAAGATAAGGCTTTGATTCTGACTTGTCTGATCCTGTTTTCCTGTACCTCCATCACGGCAATTTGGTAAGAACCAATACATAACTCAGTGTTCACAGGCGGGATTTCACCTAACTCTTCTAACAACAGGCCGTTGATTGTGCGTGATCCGATCGGTAATGACCAATTAAATGCTTTATTTAAATCACGGACACTGGCACTGCCATCAATTAATACAGAACCATCACTTTGAAGATTCACCTCTTCCGCTAAATTGGGAGACATCGAGGTCGTAAAATCTCCCACAATTTCTTCAAGAATATCTTCTACTGTGACCAGCCCTTGAATATCACCATATTCATCAACAATAATGCCCACTTTTTCTTTATTACGTTGAAATTTAATCAGTTGTATATTTAAAGGGGTTCCTTCAGGAATAAAGTAAATTTCGTCGGCCGCACGTAATAAATTTTCTTTATTAAATTCTTTTTTTTCTGTCATCAGCCGGTAAGCTTCTCTGACTCTCAGCATACCAATTGCATCATCCAAAGATTGACGATAAAGCAGAATGCGGCCATGTGGTGAATGCGTGAGCTGACGCATAATGGATTTCCAGTCGCTATTCACATCAATACCCACTATTTCACTTCGGGGAACCATAATGTCGTTGACGGACACTTTTTCTAAATCAAGCACCGAAATCAACATGTTTTGATGACGCCGTGAAATCTGTGAATGGGATTCATTAACAATACTACGAAGTTCTTCTTTACTGAGCTGATCAATATGATGAATAGATTCCTTGATTCCAAATAATCGCATGAGTAAATGCGTGGTGCCGCTTAAAAAGCATAGCATCGGCATCATGATTTTTTGCAATGGAATTAGCAGGAAGCTGCTTAAAAAGGCCGTTTTTTCGGGGTATAAAGCCGCAATCGTTTTTGGCATCACCTCAGAAAAAACCAATATCAAAAAGGTTAACAACCCAGTGGCTATGGCAACGCCTATATCACCATACAAACGCATCCCAAGAATGGTCGCCAAAGAGGAGGCAAGAATGTTTACCAGATTATTGCCGACCAGTACTAGGCTGATCAGGCGAGCAGGACGTTGCAATAATTTTTCTACTCGAAGTGCTCCGCGATTTCCTTGCTTGGCAAGATGGCGTAAACGATAACGGTTCAGGGTCATCATCCCTGTTTCAGAGGCAGAAAAATAAGCAGAAATGATGATCATAACGATTAAAATAAAAATAATGGTTCCAGTTGAGACTTGCTCCAACAGAGGTTCCTTCTGTATATAGGTTAATAGTAGAAATCAATGTTTTTTAAAAACTTGAAGTTAAACGATGACCAGAATAAGCCAATGTGAGCAAAAATGCTCCAATAAAACTTAACCACAATGCAGGCCGCCCTCGTAAACCTGAACGATAATGACCCCAAAGTAACAGGATATAAACACACCAAGCCATTATTGAAAAGATACCTTTCTCTATATTCACTCTGTCAAACAAATTATCTTTGTAAAAAAGACCGCTGAGCAAAGTGAGTGTCAGTAAAAGTGTGCCAATTTGAGTAATATGAAATACATGACGCTCAATGTTCATTAATGGAAGCATATCAGAAATAAAATTGATTTTTTTGTGCTTTAATAAATAATCTAGAAAAACCAGTTGTAGCGCATACAACATCGCAATAATCAGAGTAGAGTATGCAAAAAAAGCGAGCCCAAGGTGAAAAAATAATGTCGTATTAAGCGATAAATGAATGATAAATTCACCAGGCATAAAATTTGAAAAAATAATATTCACCATGTCAAAACTATACACAATCGGTAAAAAAAACCAACCGCGACTAAGGAAAGCAGTGAGCGTCATCATGAAACAAACAAGGATACTAATGATAGAACAAATGTTCATTAAACTCAGGTTTTGCCCACTATGAACATTGAAAATTTGATATTTGAGTGCCACTGCATGACAGAATAAAGCGCTTATGGCAAACACCAAAGCCCATCTTCGATAGTTGCTGTTGCGCCCTAGTAAGCTTGGCACAATCAAACTCAGGCTAAATGAATAGGCTGTCAGGGCGATAATCGAAAAAATAGACATGGCGAATCCAATCAACACCGGCTAAATTAATGAAAAGAGTTGTGAAGTATAGCTTTACCTGAGTTGCCCTCCAACTTTTATGTCAAGTTAAATCAAAGATGATTTATGCTATTATCTCCCTTTTTTTATTTTCAATACGATTCCCACAGGGCGAATTGATTTATTTGAGCAGAAACCCATGTTTAATAATTTAACTGAAAGATTATCACGCACGCTACGTAATATCAGTGGTCGTGGCCGACTAACAGAAGAAAATATTAAAACCAGTCTGCGCGAAGTACGTGTTGCTTTGTTAGACGCAGATGTCGCTTTATCCGTGGTACGCGATTTTATTCAACGGGTGAAAAAAAAAGCAATGGGCCACGAAATTAATAAAAGTTTAACACCTGGCCAGGAATTTATAAAAATTGTGAAAAATGAGATGACCTCCGCAATGGGCGAGTTCAATACCGAACTTAATTTAGCGACGCAACCGCCTGCGGTGATATTAATGGCTGGTTTGCAAGGGGCGGGTAAAACAACCAGTGTCGTCAAATTGGGCAAATTTATCACTGAAAAACAAAAGAAAAAAGTTTTGCTGGTCTCGGTGGACGTTTATCGGCCTGCGGCCATCAAGCAATTAGAAACCCTTGCACAATCGGTGAGTATTGAATTTTTTCCTTCTCACTTTGAAGAAAATCCCGTTGATATTGTCACTCAAGCTTTAAAACACGCCAAACTTAAATTTTATGATGTCTTAATTGTGGATACAGCGGGTCGTTTGCATGTTGACGAAAATATGATGAATGAAATCAAACAGCTGCATTTGTCTCTTGATCCTGTTGAAACGCTTTTTGTGGTAGATGCAATGACAGGTCAGGACGCCGCAAATACCGCTAAAGCCTTTAACGAAGTACTTCCACTGACAGGTGTCATCTTAACTAAAGTGGATGGAGATGCTCGAGGTGGTGCCGCATTATCTATTCGACATATCACGGGGAAACCCATTAAATTTCTTGGGGTCGGCGAAAAAACAGAGGCACTAGAACCTTTTTATCCTGAACGAATTGCTTCCCGAATTTTGGGAATGGGGGATATCTTATCTCTTATTGAAGATATTGAAACTAAAGTGGATAAAGTTCAGTCTCAAAAGCTGGCGGAAAAACTGAAAAAAGGTGCCCAATTTGATTTAAACGATTTTTTAGAGCAACTGAAACAAATGCATAACATGGGAGGGATGAGCAGTATGTTGAGCAAATTGCCTCAAATGGGTCAATTACCCGATCAAGTCAAATCCATGATGGACGATAATTTAACCACTCGCATGGAAGTCATCATTTGTTCTATGACCAAAAAAGAACGCATTAAACCCGATATCATCAAAGGTTCTCGAAAGCGGCGTATTGCAGCGGGCTCGGGTACAAAAATCCAGGATGTAAACCGTTTGCTGAAACAATTTTATGAAATGCAAGGCATGATGAAAAAAATGAAAAATGGAGGATTATCTAAAATGATGAGAGGAATGAAAGGGATGATGCCATTCAACCTTTTTGGGGGGTAAATTTAAGAATACAAGATTGAAATCATTTCAGAGAGTCACGAACATTGCTTTTTGTTATTAAATCAGTCAGAATTCTCGACTTTTTACTAGGAGTTTAGGTCGATTAAGCTTCAGAGAATATTCTTTATATGAGAGGGCAGTATGGTAAAAATTCGCTTGGCTCGCCATGGTTCTAAAAAACGTCCTTTTTATCAAATTGTTGTGTCTGACAGTCGCAATGCACGTGATGGACGTTTTCTTGAAAATGTGGGGTTTTTTAATCCTGTCGCATCAGGTAAAGCAGAAAAATTACGATTAAATATAGATCGCATTGAACATTGGAAAAATGTTGGGGCAGAGCTTTCTGAACGTGTTCAGGCTCTTGTCAAAGCCGAGAAAAAAAATCTTCAGACGGCTTCTTAATCTAGAGATAAATTTCAGGCGCTACTAATGACAACCCACTTAAAGCAACCTGTTATTGTCGGCAAAATAGGTTCAACCTATAGTGTTCGGGGTTGGCTTAAAATGTTTTCATTCACTGAAAAGACAGACAGTATTTTTGATTATCAACCTTGGTTTATTCAACATAAAAATCATTGGCAATTTATCGATATTGAAGATTGGAAGTGTCATCAGCAAGATTTTTTATTAAAAATCAAAAATATTGATGAAAAAGAAAAAGCCCAGCATTTTGTGAATGCTGAGATTACCGTCGATGCTTCGCAATTGCCTGTGCTCGAAGAAGGTGACTATTACTGGAAAGATATTATTGGATGTCAAGTCATTCATATTTCTGGTGACGTTATCGGAACAGTCGTTTCCATGATAGAGACGGGTGCGAATGATGTCATGGTAGTCCAAACACAGATTCAAGATCACAAATCCTGTTTAGTTCCTTTTCTTTGTGATCAAGTTGTAAAAAAAGTCGACAAGGTCATGCAGCAAATTCAAGTAGATTGGGATCTCGATTTTTGATGATTTCAACCGAACTTCAAAGCGTCAGCGAAAATAAATTATGGATAGGGGTAATCAGCCTTTTTCCCGAAATGTTTCGCGCAATAACGGACTATGGTGTTACTGGTCGTGCTATCAAAAAGGGGATTATTCATATCCAGTATTGGAACCCTCGTCACTTTGCTCACAATTTCCATGCCAGTGTTGATGATCGTCCTTATGGTGGTGGCCCAGGCATGCTGATGATGGTGCAGCCTTTAAGGGATGCCATTCATTCAGCAAAAAAAGAAGCGATTCATACAGGCAAAAAAAAAGTGATTTATCTTTCTCCTCAAGGAAAAAAACTGGATCAACAGGCGGTGCGTCAACTGGCGCTTTACAAAAATATGATTTTGGTCTGTGGGCGCTATGAGGGTATAGATGAACGTTTAATCGACACTGAAATTGATGAGGAATGGTCTGTAGGTGATTATGTTCTTAGTGGAGGCGAATTACCGGCCATGACCTTAATTGATGCTGTCTCTCGTTGTATTATGGGCGTTTTAGGTCATGAAGCTTCTGCTAATGAAGATTCTTTTTCTGAAGGCTTGCTTGACTGCCCTCATTACACCCGACCTGAAAATGTTGATGGAATGGAGGTCCCAAACGTATTGCTTTTAGGAAACCATGCTAAGATTCGCCTTTGGCGTTTAAAACAATCTTTGGGGCGAACATGGCTTAGAAGGCCGGAATTATTGGCAAAACTCACTCTGACTGATGAGCAGATTTTATTATTAGACGAGTTCCAGAAAGAACAAAAACTGAATGATAATCATCGATAAATAACATTAATTTTTTAACCCCTCTTTTTTAAAATATCAGTTTATCTAGGAATGAAGAGAGACATTATGAGCGATATCATTAAACAAATTGAAGAAGAACAAATGAAGAAAGATGTTCCCGCCTTTCGCCCTGGGGACACATTAGAAGTGAAAGTATGGGTAATCGAAGGCACAAAAAAACGTCTTCAAGCTTTCGAAGGTTTTGTGATAGCCATTCGCAAGCGTGGATTAAATTCTGCCTTTACCGTGCGTAAAATTTCTAATGGTGAAGGTGTTGAAAGAGTTTTTCAAACTCATTCGCCTATTATTGACAGTATTACTGTCAAGCGTCGTGGTGCTGTTCGTAAAGCAAAATTATATTATTTACGTGAACTTACTGGTAAAGCCGCTCGTATTAAAGAAAGACTCAATTGATTTTTTTATATAAAACGGTGATAAAAAAATACGCCACCGTTTTTATTTTTTTGTACTCGATTTTTCAAATATATTTATCTAGTGTAATTCCAGGAATGTTCATTTCCTATTTCTATTTTAAATTTTCGATAAAAGGGTAAATAATAATCAACAGCTTTATTTATTTCTGTTTGATATAATTTCCAGTTTTTAGGTAAAGGATCCATAATAGAAATGAGTCTCATTGAATCACTTAAATGGTAATAATATTTAATTTCTTCTTTTAATACATCATTAAAAAGCTGGGGTCCCACTTGATGAAATATTTTTTTCATATAATCATTTACTAAATCTTTATTGGTTTCATTTCCGTTATTATCCTTTTTTAAATAAGGCCTTTCCTCAGTATAAAATATCTTGTTTTCAGAATAACGTTTCTCCATTTCTTTAATAATTTTTTTAAGAACAGGATTATCAGGGTGACTGGCAAAATTACTTGTATTATACCCTTTAAAATTAGTTGAATGATTAGGTAAGCAGGCCGCAAGTGCCCACTCCCTCAAGAACCGTACGTGCGAGTTACCCCGCATACGGCTCACGCAACTTACTCACTTCAACATTTTTCCTTTTTTGCTATGTAATTGTCTGTGGCAATTAGCATGTAACAATCTTAGATTAGCCAGCTTGTTGTCACCCCCTTCAGCTTTAGGCTGAATATGATGAACATGCAATTGTTCACCATTGTCCAACTCTTGATCACAGAGAGGACAATAACCTTTCTGTCGCTTATAGAGGTTAACTTTGACACCGTAAATAAAAGGCTGTTTACGTGCCTGCCTATTACGCCAATAGTCACGCAATTCCGGATTGTCGGGGGAAGCATTTTTTGGAACTAGCCAATGACGCTGTATTTTTGTCCATGCATGCTTCCAAAGAAATCCACCGGTTGATTTATCCATAAATACTGAATAGTCTTCTCTACCTGGTATCTTGCCTAAGTAGTGTTTTCTTCGCCACCACCAGTGTTTATTGGGATGACGTCGATACAAATATCTACGTTGGCGGATCCACATCCATTGGTCTAATGCACTGAATGTTCTTTTTGAAGCACCAATACGATAGTAATTACACCATCCTATTATCTTGGCATTCAGTTGTCTTATTCCTTCTTGTGTCGGCATACCGATAATACCTTTCCAGGTCATTCTCATTTGCTGTTTGTACCTTTTCATCGACTCCTTTGAGGGCTTCGTTAACAATATATATCCCCGTTTTCTGTGGCGATTGTCATAATGTCGTATATTAAATCCCAGGAAGTCGAATCCTTCCTTCAAGTGTTTGATACTGGTTTTTTCTTCAGAAAGAGCTAACTCTCTCTGAGCTAACCAAATTTGCAACTTTATTTTGGCAGTTTCGCACTCTTCACGGGATTTACCGAATACGACAAAATCATCCGCATAACGAACTACTGCATAAGGTTGCCCTTGTTTTGGCGTGCCGTTTTTCCAGTATTGAATACCCAGTAAGGTCTCCATTCCGTGGAGTGCAATATTGGCCAGTAGTGGACTGATAATCCCGCCTTGCGGAGTACCTGCAACATTGGGTATATAGTTGCCATGTTCCAGCACACCGGCTTGTAACCATTGTTTAATCATGTTTCTTTCGGGGAATCCCCCGATTTTTTTTATGAGAAAATTATGGTCAATGTTGTCAAATGCGCCTTTAATATCTGCATCTAGTACCCAGTGCCGTGTCCCTCGTGCTCTGGCAATACAGAAAATTTTTTGTATTGCGTCATGGGCACTTCGCCCCGGTCTAAATCCGTAGCTGACTGGTTCAAATTTTGCTTCCCAATAAGGTTCCAGCGCCGATTTAACTATCGCTTGTCTACAGCGGTCGAGAATGGTTGGGATCCCAAGAGGGCGTTTTTTTCCATTCTTTTTTGCTATGTAAACTCGTTTTACTGGATAAACCTTTTCTGAAGTTGTTTGGCTTAATAACTTATAAAGATGTTCTCGTCCTTTATGGTCATTAATTACCTGATTATCTACTCCAGCCGTGTGTTTTCCCCGATTGACCTGAGTGACTTTCCTGATAGCCAGAAGATGGTTAGCTCTTGATTTCATCATGAGTTTTTGCAGATTTCTGACTTTCTTTAAGTCACCTGTTGCTGAAGCCCTATATATTCTTTGCCTTAGATTATTAATCATGGCTGTCACAACACGCCAGTTAATAGCATGCCATTCCAGTTGTTGTTCATAGTTTTGATTTATTACGTTTGCCATAGGCATCTAACTCTTCTAAATCAATTCATAACCTTGGTAAAGGATTATATGGGTAAGTCACCCGTTCCACGTCAGCCTCTTTTCAGAGTAAAGTAATTACCTCTATCAATCCTGTTATGATTTCCAGTTGCCTTTCGGCTGATTGCCTTCGCTTTTTGGAACGTCTTATGCCCACTGTCTCTTAGTATTTACATCAACACTAAAAGATTAATGGGGTTACCGTGTTTCACACCATGAAGATACATTGAGTGGGCTGCCTCCTCTATGCCGGGGAACGGGATCCGTCGTAAAGAACGAACACTCTTCTTTACCCGTTTCTAACTGTCGTTAAACTTCCCCATAACACGTCACATCTGATTTCGTGTTTTACTTGCTTACGACATTTTAATAACGGAGATTCACTTTATTCAACCCATTTCAGTTTTGCCTTGCCCCTATTTCTTATTCAGCTTAATACTTTAGTTAGGCTTTCATTCTCGCTTAGCACAAGAGAATTACTCCTCTTGCACCGAGTAAGTGGCAATAAGGTTTCGGATCAACCTTACCCTTTTTCAAGGGACTTCTGTGGTGCAACTTTCACGTCGCACATGTTCCACCTGTAAATTTAATAAAATGTCTTTCGGTCCTGCAATTAAAATAATTTTACTTACATCATTAGGGATCATATCATCGGTATCCAGATAAATGCCCCCATATTCGTCTATGATCCAGTAACGAAGAACATCAGATGCGGCTGAATAATTTTTAGCTGGCTCTTTAAGAAAAGCCTGGAATTGTTTTCCAGATAATGTTTTTTTAAATTGATTAAAAAAAGATTCATTTTCAAGATTGCTCACACTCAAATTTAAAATACCCCGTAACTGATTTTTAACATTATGAAATGTACTGGGAAGAGAAGCCGAAATATGTACGATAGATTGATAATCACTGGTATTCCAGGTATTACGTGTCATATTTTTTATTAATTCTTCAGGAATGTTTTTATCTCCTAACCATATATAATGAATTTTTTTAGGAATAGGTTTTGCTGATAAATTAATACTTGGGAGCTCTGGTAATGGAACTGTGTTTAATTGAATATTTGAAAAATTTTCTGATAAAACAGGTTTTTCATCAACAATAAATTGCTTTCGGTTTTTAATCGGTTTTTGAATATTTTTTGTTTTATCCTTTAATTGATCCGATTTGCCTTCATACGGGTTTATATTTCGTGTTTCAGATTTTATTTTAGTGAATGCTGGACCTCCTCCTTTTAAAGCTAATTTCACCCATTCTCCATTTTTATTAAGAATCACAAATTGGCTTGTTTGTTGAATTTTTTTATCTGCATTGATTTTATATAATTGATAATGTCCATTTTTGTCGCTGTATTTATTAATATAAAAAAGATGATCACCTATATGAATAGACTTCATGTCAGTCAAAATATCAGAGGGTTTATTTGAAACCAAAGCCAGTGTTTGTTTTTTAGGAGGGCCAGAAGGGGCAATATGATCAATTGGTGATTCTTTTTGTAACTCGGTTTCTAATGATTCTGATGTTTGAGAAAATGCGTAAAAAAAGAGAATATTCACAACGCCATTAATAGAACTAGATAGTGCTTGATTAAAAGCTGCTTTTCTTTCTTCAAAAGAATCTGCATTAAAACTTTTTTCAACATTAATTCCTATTTCAGTTAACCAAAGGCTGCTGTTGACGATGAGCCCAAGCTCAGGTTGAATGAGCTGTAAGGGTAATAGTACGGTACTCAATGCGGAAATATTCAAAAGAGCTGTATCCCATCTGATTTCAGCATTTGATTTTATTTGAGTATCGGCATCCTTCTCCATTCTCATTTTTTGTTGTTTTGTTAAAAAACGAAAGGCGTCCTCTGTGATATTTGAATGAGCATATTTTATATATTGATCATCCCAGATACCTTTCTCTATGATTTCAGTGACACTTTTATGAAAAAGTCCTTTCTGTCTATCATTTAAAGAAAAATGAGATAGTAATTTATTTTTTTTATTTTCATCCAAAGACTGTATTTTTATCCAGGTTTTGATTTCTTCTAGATTATTAAATTCAAGAAATGCGTTTTCTTTATAGTTTTTTTTTACTTTTTTTTTGCAATTCAATTATATTATTTGGAATATAAAGAATATATTTGGTTTTATTTTTATTAATAATGATAAGTATATCGGTAGATATATAATCTTTTATTTTAAAAGGGAAAATATCATATTGATGATTTGAAAAATTATCATATGTCAAATCACTAATGGATAAAGGTACAAAATAATCAGTATTTGGTTGATATTTATAAGCAAGATTATCCACTAATTTTAATGATAAATGATACCCTTCTTCAGATAAATCGTTTGTACTGTATTGTTTTACTAATCGTGCAATAAAATTTGCTTTTGCAACTATTCGATATTGATTTTCATATTTTGTCCAATAATCAGTCAGAGCGGTTTCATATATTTTTGAAAAATTGATATCCCATAATAAGTTCATTAGTTCAGAGGGCCTTATTCTGACTTCATTTCGGTGATCATAACATTGAGCACCGGCGCCTTCTTTATAAACACCGACATAATCATCTAAAAAATCAGGATTTTCATGATTAAAGGCACTAAAATTTGTCAGTACAGTTTGAGTTAAAGTTTCTGATTTTGTTAAGTCCCCACAGTGTTCCCATCCAGTAATGGTATCATGGTTATTTGAAGCACTTTTAAATCTATTTAAATAAGTTTTATTAGGATTAATATCTATATTAAATTTTTTTTTTATATTTTTCTTAATATAAGAAGAAGCCATTTCAATGATATTAGGCATATTTAATACGACCTCGTACGCCATTTTTTGATATTTTTTAATTTCTAATAAATCACTTTCATTAAAATGAATATGAGATTGAATGCTTGTGGGCACTTTAATATCTATTTCTTTAGCAAAAGACTTTGATATAAAGAATAAAATGATTGGGTAATACCATATTCCATTATTGATCACTAAGAAGTACTCCATATGACATATCCGACACTATTTTTTAATTTTAAATCTGAACAAAAACATAAAAAATAAATCAAGCTTTGATGTTTATTTATTTTTCAGATTGAATTACTGCCGGCCAGAGTGACCAAAACCTCCCGATCCACGTTGACTAGATGTAAATTCAGACACGATATTCAATTCAACCTGTACAACAGGAACAAACACCATTTGAGCAAGCCTGTCACCAGGATTGATCAAAAAATCGATTTGACTTCGATTCCATACAGATAACATCAATTCACCTTGGTAGTCAGAGTCAATGAGCCCTACTAAATTTCCTAAAACGATCCCGTTTTTATGCCCCAACCCGGAACGCGGTAAAATCATAGCGGCTAGATGAGGATCGGCGATATGAACCGCCAATCCTGTCGGTAGAAGCCGGGTTTCTCCTGGAGATAAATGTTGAGGCGCCTGGGTACAAACCCTCAGATCTAAACCAGCAGATCCGCTGGTTGTATAAGTGGGTAAGGGAAAAACATCACCAATCCGTTTATCAAGGATTTTAATATCAATTTTTTTCATCATAACGAGTCAAAACCTCTTTGATTAAAAGCTGTGCAAGAATATTTTTATCTTCCAGTGGCAACGTTTTTTCTCCGTTTTCCCAAAAAAGATGTAAAGCATTTCTATCAGAATCAAACCCTTGATCTGAAAGCGAGACATCATTTGCACAGATGAGATCTAGATTTTTTTGAATTAATTTTTGTCGAGCATATTTTTTCATATCATGAGTTTCGGCAGCGAAGCCAACGACAAAAGGACGATTTTGTGTCATATGAGCGACCTCAGAAACAATGTCTGGATTTTTGACCATTTCCAGCCTGATTTTGTCTTTGTGTTTCTTCATTTTTTGTTTGGAGCATACTTGAGGTCGATAATCCGCCACAGCGGCACAGGCAATAAAAATATCTTGTAAGTGTGCTTGATCTCGCACATTTTGTTGCATTTCAAGGGCGCTGATGACATTGATTCGATGAACACTGGCAGGGGTTTCTAAAGAAACAGACCCAGAGATTAAGGTCACTTGAGCGCCCAGTTGAGCGGCCGCCTTTGCGATTGCAAATCCCATTTTCCCGGAGCTTTGATTACTGATAAAACGCACGGGATCAAAAGCTTCTCGAGTGGGCCCTGCCGTGATCATGATGCGCAACCCGTGACCATCTTTTTGGGTTGAAAAATGATTTTTTACCAAAGCCACAATATCGCGAGGCTCCAGCATACGACCTGGTCCGTTATCCCCACAAGCCTGATCGCCACTGTCTGGTCCCCATAATAAAATGCCCCTTTCGGCCAGAATTTTTAAATTGGTTTGAGTGGCTTTCGCTCGGTACATTTGTTGATTCATCGAGGGAAGGACGACGACAGGAACGGGAGCACTTAAACAGAGCGTGGTTAATAAATCATCGGCCATGCCGACGGCAACACGTGCCAAAAAATCCGCAGTGGCGGGCGCTATGATCAATAAATCAGCCCATTTTGACAATTGAATATGCCCCATGGCTGATTCAGCCGCAGGGTCAAATAAGTGATCAGAGACGGGGTGTCCAGAAACGGCTTGTAAAGTCAAAGGAGTAATAAAATATTTGGCTGCCTCTGTCATAACAACACGAACCTTTGCCCCATTTTCACGCAACCGTCGCACGATATCTGGAGATTTATAAGCAGCAATACCCCCACTGATGCCAAGCAAAATATGTTTTCCAGAAAGCGGCATTATTTCATGATCCCCTATTTTTTAAAAGACAATGTGATCATACCTTTATTCATGTGTGACCAAAATTAAACGAATGGCATCAAGGCGAAAGACAGCTTGACTAATATGGTTGAGAGTGTGATCACGGCTTTTTTCCAGAGACGCTATTTCATCATCCCGAATATTAGGGTTCATCATTTTTAATGCTTTTAATCGGTTTAATTCACAGCTTAATTCATTATCAGCTTCTTTTTTTGCTGACTCAATCAAGGCATCGGCCTCTTTAGTGATGATGGATTTTGATAATTCCAATATATTCTGTACTTCTTTTTGTACAGCTCTAATACATTGATGAGCGGTATGACGATCAACTTTATTGAGCATGGCATTCATCTTCTCAAACGCCACTTGATTCGCTAAATTATTTCCTTTTTTATCCAGTAACATGCGTATCGGCGTGGGAGGTAAAAAACGCGCCAGTTGCAAAGATTTTTTGGCTTGCACCTCGACGACATAAATCAACTCTATCAGTAGAGTGCCTACAGGCAAGGTTTTATTTTTTAAAAAAGCAACAGAACAACTGCCAATTTCACTAGATAAAATCAAATCGATTCCATTTCGAATGATGGGATGCTCCCAGCTGAGAAACTGTGCATCCTCTCTTACCAAAGCGGTCTCGCGATCAAACGTGATTAAATTTCCCTCCGGTGATAAACCAGGAAAATCAGGGAAAAGCATATGATCAGAGGGGATCAATAGCATCATATGCTCGCTCTGATCCTCTTGATGAATACCAATAATATCAAACAGATTCATGGCCAATTCGATTAAATCAACATCATTATTCTGTTTTAGAATCGCTTGCGCGTATTTTTCCCCGCTTTCTCCTCCACTTGAATGCAACTCAAGCAAACGATCGCGCCCTTGCTCTAATTCTAATGTGATGGCTTTTGCCTGTTTCTGACATTCCTCGATCAATTGATCGAAACCTTCTGATTCATCTGGTGCACTCAAATATTTTTTTAATCTTTGCTCAAAACTGGTATAGAGTTTATGCCCAACGCAGCAGCTTTTTTCTAAGGCATTCAAGCCTTCGTGATACCAACGCAGTAAAATGCTTTGGGCACTGTTTTCGAGATAGGGAACAAAAATATCAATGTCATTTTTCTGACCAATTCTATCAAGGCGCCCTATTCTTTGTTCCAGTAAATCTGGATGAAGAGGCAGATCAAAGAGCACCAGGTCATGTGAAAATTGAAAATTGCGGCCCTCTGATCCTATTTCTGAGCACAGAAGAACTTGGGCTCCTTTTTCAATTAAAGAAAAATAAGCCGCTGCGCGATCCCGTTCAATCAATGATAAACCTTCATGAAAAACAGCCGAACGAATCCCTTGGGCTGTTCTTAATATATATTCCAGCTCTAATGCTGTGCGTGGATGAGCACATATGACCAGTACTTTTTTATCGCGATATTCGAGTAAAAAGTTTATTAGCCATGTGACTCGAGGATCAAAGTGGAACCAATCTTCTTTATCTGCCTGTTTTTGATACGCCCTTTCTAGATAGAGCTTATCTTGAATGGAAGTCGCTGTATTCAATGCTTGAATACAGGTTTGATACTGAGAGGGGAAAGGCAGCTTAATGGCATGTAATTTTCTTTTTTTAAAGCCCTTGATGCTATTTCGGGTATTCCGAAATAAAACACGGCTGGTTCCATGGCAATCTATCATAAAATCAATGAATTTTTGGGCCTGGGTTTGGTCTTCCTCTTTAAGACGGTCTGTTTTCTTGTTTTTTTGAAAATTTTCTCCAAGCTCATGGATGAGCCTTAACAAAGGCCCGAGATCTGTTTGATCAACAGTTTGAGTTAAAAAATCGGTTAATTGCTTTATTTTTTCTGTCGCCAGAGGTTTTCTTTCCAGAATAAGCGTCACTACCTCTGCAATCAGACGATAATTTTTTTGCTCATCAACAAATGTGTTGTAATCATAAAAACGATTTTTATCCAGTAAACGTAATCGAGCGAAATGACTCTCTTCACCAAGTTGTTCTGGGGTAGCCGTTAAAAACAGTATGCCCGGAACACGATCCGCCAGCTGTTCAATAGCCTGGTATTCTGGGCTGGCGTTTTTTTCACTCCAGGACAAATGATGGGCTTCATCTACAATCAATAGATCCCAATCTGCATTGACAAGATCCTTGAGTAGCGTTTCCTTTTCTTTAATCAAATCTAACGAACAAATCACCCATTGCTCTGTTTCAAATGGATTCATACCGTCACATGCGGATTCAGAATATCGATTTTTGTCGAAAAGAGAAAAATGCAGATTAAAGCGGCGCAACATTTCCACCAGCCATTGATGTTGCAGACTTTCAGGCACGACAATCAAGACACGTTCAGCTCGGCCTGACAAGAGCTGTTGATACAGGATCATGCCTGCTTCTATTGTTTTGCCCAGACCTACTTCATCGGCCAAAAGAACACGTGGCGCGTGGCGCTGTCCTATTTCATGCGCAATATGTAATTGATGAGGGATCAGACTGGCACGAACGCCTCGTAAACCCTGAGACAAAAACCGAAGCTGTTTGCTCTGATGTGTGAGTGCCCGAAAACGCAAAGCAAAATGCGTAATATTATCGATTTGCCCTGAAAAAAGACGATTTTTGGGATGACGAAAAGTCAGTTTGCTGTTTAAAAATGTTTCACGGATCACCGCTGTATTTTTTTCTGTATCTGTTCTTGTGCCGATGTAGCTGATCAAATGGTTTTCTTCAACCACATCATTTACTTGCAGTGACCAACCCTCTTGATGCTGAATCAGATCACCCGGATGAAATAAAACCCGTGTAATAGGTGAACCCTGCTTCGCATAACGCCTTTTCTCGCCCGTTGCAGGAAAAGCCAGGGTCACCATACGTAGATCAATTTCAGTAATAGTACCTAAACCCAGTTCCGTTTCTGTATCGCTTACCCAGCGTTGGCCCAAAGAAAAAATCATAAATGACCTGTTTTCTTATTTTTGTAATGGAAGAAATGATATTTTTAATGAGCAGTATATTAATTAAAATACTCATGATCGTCATTTTTAAAAATCGCGATTTTTTCGGTTTCTCCTTTCTGTATGCCTCAAATTTACAGTATTCGTTAAAGTTTAAAAAGAGGTGCATAAATAGAATGTTGTCACAAAAATAGACTCAATCACCACGTTCCGAAAAATTTGTTGGGATAAGGGGTAGAATTTTTTGTTAATCAGGAGTGTTTCTCTAATGGGTGTCTGTAAAATTCATTTGTTCAAGAGCACTCTAAATAAAAATTTTATTGAAGATAAAAAATGAGCGTTGGCCATCAACCGCTTTACCTGAGTCTCTTCTTAAGTCACCTTCAATAAACAAATTGAAATAAAAACGATAAGTAGTTATATTTAGTCAGTTGCCTAATACAAGGTAATCAAGGTTTAGTAGCCTGAATACGAAATCGGACTACCGCTTAATGCGGTTTTTTTATGTCCGTTATAAACCACAGTTACGTCTGCATTATGGTGGGGCGTAGCGGGGGAGCCGAAAGGTTCACCGGTTTCTTTCGTTCCGGTCTACTAACCTTGTTACGTCTCACCACCCCGTTTAGTAGCGGTTTGGTGAAATTTTAAAATCAACGAAAGAGGCCAAAACTATGGCTACCATTAAACTCCGCTTTAAATCCATCAATTTATACTTGATTATCTCCCAAAATTTTAATCAGCTTGTGCAAGGCATAGCGAGACGCTTTATACTTCAAGATAATATCCATATCCTTTCCTTTTTATTCATAGAAAACATCTCGACTTTTCATGGAGGAGCGGCATGAAAATCTTCGATCCTCATGATTATCCTGAGTTACGTGATATTTTTCCTGAATTAACGCCTGTACAGTTTGAGCATTCGTTGTTATATGCCTTTGGCCTGTCTCAAAAAGAAATATCGACGGTTCGTGATGTGTCATATAAGGTGGTTAAAGCGTCAATCTCAGAGGCCAAATCTCAGTTTGAATCGAAATCCCTGACAGGATTATTGACGGTGATACACGTGAGATTAGTGCTTTTTGCTTTGTATCGGTGCCAGAGACACAGTGGTATAACGGTGAGTCAAGAATAAAAATGTCTAGGTGCCTTTAAGGCACCTATATTTTTTTTAGAAGATTTGATACTGATAACTCAAAGTTATTCAATCTCTTTTCAAGATAAAACCGATGAGTTTAGTATGAGTTTCAATCCAAAAGACATTTCAAATCAGATGATTTATCTATTGAACAATCATCCTCATCCCTGCCACATCCGTGATAAAACCTCTCATTATCTTTATATGAATCTCGCGATGCGTGAATTATTGAATTTACCCAAAGGGGTTCCTATTGAAGGGAAAGGCATATCTGAAATAAAACCCGACATGCAAGGATTTTTTGAAGGTATCTCTCAGCAGGAAAAGGGGGTCATACAAAAAGAAACTTCTGTTTCTTTACTGATAACGGAGCATTTTGGAAAAGACCATCGGATTCAACCCTGTATTTTTGACATTCATCCCTTCTTTAATCAATCAGGTCAACTTATCGGGACAATGGCAGAAGCCAGACAATGCCAATTTTTTTCACCATTGGAGTATATCCAGGGTAAATCACCGAAAACATTAACAACACAACTACCCAATACGATGTTTACTCAACGCGAACTCGAGCTCATTTTTTATTTTTATCATACTGTAAGTCAAAGAGAAGTAGCTGAAGTTTTAAATCTCTCTCATAGAACGGTTGACAATAAATTGCGCGGGATTGATGAAAAAATGGGCGTTTTTAACCAGGAGGGATTCAAAAAATATGTTGAAGAAAGAGGACTCAATAAGGTTATTCCCGATCATTTATTAACGTCGAGTATTAAGCTGATTGATTGACTATATATAACCATAAGCTGTTTATTGAAAATATGATCTGACCTTAAATTTGATGACAAGGTACTGAGAGTTGAGCGAAAACAAGTTTCATTTAAAAGTCTGCCCAACTCTTATATAAGTTCAGTATCATATTGAACGTTTTTTGGCAAAATAAAAGAACACAAAAGGCTTGCTTTACGCTTTGATAGCTTGACCTTCTTTTCTTTCTTCGCCATTGCTTGGCTTAAGATTCTTAATTTACTTTGTTAACAGTGCCATCCAAAACTTTTTTTTCAACATCATCTAATAGAGAACGCAAATCACTGGTTGTAATCCTGTTCTCTTGTTTACAAAGTTCATCTGTTTTTTTATAAACTTTATTTGTAATGTAACTTATTGATTTATCATACATTTTTGTTTTATTATTAGATAATTTTAAATGCATTTTAAATTTCGTAAAAATATTTTGTGATATAGGATATATTACTGGATGAGCTCCAGCACCATTAACAACCCATGTACCGTTTTTATTTTGCGTGCATTTAACTCCATTTTCTTTACATACTTTTCCAATTTCAAAAAGAAATTTTTGTCCTGTCTCCGAAGATTCACCGTATTTTTTTTTAAAATCATCTATTTTTTGAGCATAAACGCTAGCTAATCCTGCATCGATAAGTTGATTTCTAGTCGTTTGATTGTATTTTGCCTCATCAAAAATAGATTTTCCTTCGGGCAATTTTAATAATTTACTTAATTTTAATAATTCACTGTTGAACAAAGCTGAATTATTTACTGGATTCCTGTTAAAAGCGTCTCTATTAAAATTACTATTAACCTTACTGGTAATTTTTGTATCTTTAGATTCAACTACTGATGATGTATTTAAAAATTGATTAAAAACTTTCATTTCTTCTTTCGTCAGACTAAACAAATCATTTTGACGTTCTTCTGGAAGTTGACTGAATGCTTTTTTAACTAATTTTAAATGACTACCTATTTCATTATTTGATCGATTAATCTTTGAAAAACATTCATAATATTCATTAACACACTTACAATATTTTTCAATTGCTTGAGCTTGTTTGACTAATTCTTTTGTGCTTAATTCTGGATTGATTTCGATCTTTTCTGTTTTAGCAGGAAACGATGTATTGTTATAACCACTTTTTGGCACAAACTTGGGTTGTCGATATATATGAGTTTTTATGAACTGCCAATCGCGATTTATACTTTTTTCAGCTTCTAAACGAATATGTCTTTCTTTTGAAAGTTTAAATTCATCAAAACTTTTATTTATTTTGATTAAATCATTTTTTAAAAGATTGTTTTTATTTATTAACTTTTGAATATTCTCAACGTCTTCTGTTACTTTTTTATATAATTGAGATATTTGAGTCTTCTGATTTAAATCTTGAGTATCAGCCGAATTATTATGCGCTTCACCTGTTGAATTTTTTATCGTCTCATTAAGAGATATTTTTAATTTTACTAAATCTTCTTTTTGATTAGAAAGCGTCGTGTGTTTTTCGTCAGAAGTTTTTAATTTGTCTAATTTAGCATCAATTTCTTTTTGACTAATTTCTATTAAATTGTTTAAATTAACTAATTTTTCAAGTAATTTAGTTTGTTTTTTAATTGCCCCAGAAAGATGATAACTCTCTTTCGTGCCAAATATATTACCTAAGATATTGATCTTCATTCTGATGTCCTGTTTTGTATTTTATCAAGTTAAATCTCAGAGAGAATTTTAAACTTACTTAAAAAATACGCTTTTAAAAAACGCTCAAATGACACTGTTAATAAAATTTAATTTAATTTAATCAAATAGAACGGTTTGGCTGTTTAAGGTTGAATCTTCAAATCTTCGGTTATTATTTAAATTTTTCCTGTTTGTTCGGTCCCGTATAATGCTCTATAGCATATCGATGCAGGTGTTCCAGGTTTTGTGTTTCTGTCTCTTCCTCCCTCCTCTTCCTCTTCCTCTTCCTCTTCCTTGAGTCAGCCTTTGCATAAAAACGGCTCGGGCAACTGCATTGCGGTTTTCAGCCTTATTTAAAGCGGATTGTACCAGGCGGCGTAGGCCGATCGAGAAATCATTCGAGCATAAACAACGTTTCTTGATGCGACCAATTTCACGTAATGATAATGATTTTGCCAGGCCATTCTGTTTGGGATAGCAGCCAACTCAGCGACTTTTCCAGTCGTAGAGAGAAATGTGTCATGATAAGCTGGAGGTGTATGGTAGTTGGAAGAGCGTAATTGCGTAAATATTTCTAATACGCGAAACATGAAGTTTTATTTGAATAACATCGATTACGATCCTAAGCTTTCAATCTGATATTCCATTTTTCACAGTATTAGGCTTCTTTATCCTCCCATCTTTTGTTAAACGAATTTAATTAAAGGTAAAAATATAGATATGTATCATATTGTTGCTTCTGATTTAGATGGTACCTTGTTGCTACCTAACCATACTTTATCGACTCATACTAAAAAAGTACTCAAATCCTTGGCTAAACTTGGTATTCACTTCGTTTTTGCGACAGGGCGACATCATATCGATGTTTCACAGATCAGAGATAATTTAGGGATAAAAGCCTTTATGATCACCTCTAATGGAGCGCGTGTTCATGATCCTGAGGATAAATTGATTTATACTGATGATCTTGATAAAGATATTGCTAGTGCTCTCTATGAAATGGAATACCATAATCCCGATATTCTCACGAACGTTTACCTAAATGATGGTTGGTACGTCAGCCGTGAAAGCCCTGAACAGGCTGATTTTTTTCGTGAATCTCTCTTCCAGTACAAGGTTTTTTCACCTGATAAGCTAAATACAGAGGGTGTCTGTAAGGTGTATTTTGTTTGTTATGATCACCAAAAATTGCTGTCGCTTGAAAAGGCAATTAATCTGCGTTGGGGTGAGCGTGTCAATGTCAGTTTTTCATTGCCCCATTGTTTAGAAGTGATGGGTGGGCGTGTATCCAAAGGTCATGCATTAAAACAGGTGGCCGAAATACTGGAACATTCTCTTGAAGAGTGTATTGCTTTTGGTGATGGCATGAATGATTTAGAAATGTTATCGATGGCGAAAAAAGGCTGCATTATGAGTAACTCGTATCCACGTTTGAAACAGTCATTGCCTAACATGGAAGTCATCGGATCCAATATGGATAATGCGGTTGCAAATTATTTGCAGCAGCTTTTTTTAAAAGCACCTCTACGATGAAAAAACAACTCACGAATAAATAATCGGTAAGCAACATGCCTCGTTATTTTTTCCTTTTGTAATCTCCAATGAGAAGGAATCATCGCCAAGGTATGACTGGATTCGGATTCAATATAAATCCACGCTTCATCAGCGAACCAGCTTTGTTGCTCTAGTAATGGAATGGCGTATGACAGAAGCCCTTGATGAAACGGAGGATCAAGAAAGATCAGATCAAACGGTTTCTCACAGGGGCGGGCCAACCAGTTCAATGTATTGGTATGTATCATCTGTGCATTTTTTGCTTCTAATATGGACAAATGTAAAAGCAATTGTTTTGCAACACGTTCATTCGACTCTAATAGCACGGCTTCTGCTGCATGGCGAGACAGTGCTTCAAGCCCTAGAGCCCCACTTCCAGAAAAACAGTCAAGACAACGAGCATCTTTGATCATAGGAGCCAGCCAATTAAACAAAGTCTCTCTCATGCGGCAGCTGGTTGGCCTTAATCCAATACTGTCAGAGATGGTCAATTTTCTTCCTCGCCATTGACCGCCGATAATTCGAATCTGTCCTTGACGTTGAGCTTGTGATGGTTTTGCCATAAAAAATAAAGAAAGCCTTGTCATGCTTAAGAGAAGAAAATGATAGACTTTATCTTTCATACCCCAGTAGGTTTGATTAAACAAAAAATGTCATCACAGGAGTATACTCAAAAATGGCAAAAGAAAAAAAATCTCATTTTTTTTCCTGGCTTGGCCGTGGCCGCCAAAATAAAGAAAAAGACGTTATCGATCAAACACACCAGAGTGATTCAATCGATCTTTGCAATGAAAAGACTTCCGATGCGCCTTTTATTGAAATACCCCCCCCATCTTCTCAAAAAAATGATATTGATACTCAAAATCCGCCCGAAAAAGCAGGATTTTTTACCCGATTAAAAAATAGTTTAAAAAAAACCAAACAATATTTGGGAACAGGTTTTATTGAATTATTTAAAGGCAAAAAAATAGATGATGATCTTTTTGAAGAACTAGAAGAACAATTATTAATGGCAGATGTGGGCGTGGAAACGACTCAAAAAATCATTGATTCGTTAACAACGCATTCCAGTAAAAAACAATTAAAAGAGGCGAGTGGGCTGTATGTAAAATTGAAAGAAGAAATGTTGTCCATTATTTCAAAGGTCGAGCAGCCCTTAAAAGTGAGCAATAAAAGCCCATATGTGATTTTAATGGTCGGGGTCAACGGCGTAGGAAAAACCACCACGATTGGAAAATTAGCACACCAATTACGTCAACAAGGTCTTTCTGTTCTATTGGCGGCCGGTGATACCTTCAGAGCAGCAGCAACGGAGCAGCTAAAAATATGGGGAGAACGCAACCAAATTCCTGTCGTCGCACAACATGACGGCGCAGATTCCGCTTCAGTTATTTTTGATGCTGTGCAATCGGCCAAAGCCCGTGGCATTGATGTTGTTTTGGCTGACACTGCAGGGCGTTTGCAAAATAAAACGCATTTAATGGAAGAGCTCAAAAAAATTGTGCGAGTGATGAAAAAATGGGGAGAGGAATTTCCTCATGAAGTCATGCTCGTACTCGATGCCAGTACGGGTCAAAATGCCATCAATCAAACAAAACTCTTTCATGAAACGGTCCCGTTGACCGGACTTGTATTGACTAAACTTGACGGTAGCGCTAAGGGCGGCATCATTTTTGCGATTGCTGACCAATTTGGTATTCCGATTCGCTATATTGGTGTTGGAGAAAAAATAGAAGATTTAAGGCCTTTTAATGCAGGCGATTTTATTGAAGCGCTTTTTGTGAAAGAGGATGAATCAGTATGATTCACTTTCTTGAAGTCAGTAAAGTCTATTTAGGGGGAAGGCAAGCTTTACAAAATGTGAGCTTTCATCTCACAAAAGGACAAATGGCCTTTTTAATGGGACATTCTGGTGCAGGAAAAAGTACTTTACTGAAACTGATTTGTGGCCTCGAACGTGCGAATGCAGGCCGTATTTTATTTTCAGGCCACGATATTACTCGTTTAAAAAATGCTGAATTGCCATTTTTAAGACGACAGATTGGGATGATTTTTCAAGAGCATCATTTATTATTTGATCGTACCGTCTATGACAATGTGTCGATGCCATTGATCATTACAGGCAAGTCGACTGAAAATATGCGTCGTCGTGTTTCTGCGGCCCTGGACAAAGTGAATTTGCTCGATAAAGCAAAAAATTTTCCTGTTCAGCTCTCAGGAGGAGAACAACAGCGTGTCGGCATCGCTCGTGCCATTGTTAATAAACCCATGGTTTTGCTCGCAGATGAACCTACAGGTAATCTGGACCCCAGCTTATCTCAAACTATTATGCAACTGTTTGGAGAATTTAATCGTGTGGGGGTGACTGTGTTGATCGCAACTCATAATATAAAGCTGGTTAATCATTCGCAGCATTTACTGTTAACCTTAAACCGGGGGCGAATGTCAGTATCGACAAATGATGAAAAAGAAAAAAATAATATTTAAAACCTTCGAAGCTGCCTGGCTTGAGCAATGGCGATATTCATGGAGACAGACTTTATTAGGTCTGCGGCGTCAGCCACTATCGACTTTCCTGACGATAATGGTTATCGCCTTCTCTCTTACTTTACCCAGCCTTTGTTATATTTTTTGGAAAAATGTTCATCATGCAGCAAGCTTGTGGTATCCCAAACCTCAGCTGACCGCTTTTTTAGATAAAACCCTGGATGAGTCAGCCTCGAAAAACCTGGGCGCTATTTTAAAGCAGGAACATGGGGTAGATAAAGTACAGTATTTATCTCGAGAAGAGACTTTGGCTGAATTTCGAGAGGCCTCCGGTTTTTCAGATGCTTTGAAAATGCTGGGGGAAAATCCTTTGCCTGCGGTTGCAATCATCACGCCTCAAGCACAGTTTCAAACCACAGACGCGTTGAATAAATTAAAAATTAAAATCAATAAAGTGGTGGGTGTCACTGAAGTCCGTATGGACGATAGCTGGTTTATTCGTTTAGTGGCCCTGACAGAATTGATTAAAAAAACCGCTTTAGTCATCGGTTTATTAATGTTGACCTCTGTTTTTTTGGTCATAGGTCACAGCATCCGATCCAGTCTTTTTAGTCAAAGAGAAGCGATGAATGTCATGAAACTGATTGGAGCAACGAAGAGTTTTATTTTACAACCTTTTTTAAATGTAGGCGTTTTACTCGGTTTCACTGGTGCACTTCTCTCTTTTATTTTATCTCAAGCATTGATTTGGAAATTAGATGTGTGGGTCACTCAATCCGCCCGATCCTTCGACACGATTTTTGTTTTTCGGGGCTTAAATTGGAATGAAGGTCTGTTATTGCTTTTGAGTGCGGCCATGATGGGTTGGGTATCTGCCTGGCTTGCAACAGTACAACACTTGCGTAAATTTACAGTCAGTTGAAGTGAGCGATAGTTTTTTTAATAGACCTGTGAACCTCTATGAGGTCCTTCCAATTGAAGACACAATGAAAACAGACGCCCTGGTTTTTTAAAGGGTTATTAGTGGTGATCCCGGTCTAAAGCAAGATAAGAAATGACAAAGAAATTCGGCCTTTGACATGTATAAACCGTTTTTTTTTCGATGTAGACCTCAGACATCATTTAGAGCGCAATCCTAACCTGGCAGCACAAATCATGATGGGGTACGCTTCTTAAAAAGCCCCCTTATCTTGACCCCTATCAAAATAAAAATGGGCAGTTCTATACAAATCCAGACTACCCTGAATACCATGAGTTCAGCGGGTAGCATGCTTTTTACATATTTTTAATGATATTTTGAGCAAATTCACTGCATTTATTTAATGTGGCACCTTCCATCAAACGATGAAAATCGTATGTCACGGTTTTCGCAGAAAAGGTGCGTTGCATCGCTTCAATGATTAAATCGGCGGCTTGCGTCCATCCCATATGCCTCAACATCATCTCAGCTGATAAAATCAGCGAGCCTGGGTTGACTTTATCTTGCCCCGCATATTTCGGCGCCGTTCCATGAGTGGCTTCAAATAATGCACATTGTTCGTTGAGATTCGCCCCAGGCGCAATCCCAATGCCGCCCACCTGTGCTGCTAATGCATCAGAAATATAATCGCCATTGAGATTCATACAGGCGATCACATCATATTCTTTGGGGCGTAGTAATATTTGCTGTAAAAAGGCGTCCGCAATCACATCCTTAACAATAAGGCTTTTTCCATTTTTAGGATTCTTGATTTCAAGCCAAGGGCCGCCATTAAATAATTTTCCGTTAAATTCTTCACGTGCCAATTCATAGCCCCACTCTTTAAATGCCCCTTCCGTGAATTTCATGATATTGCCTTTATGCACCAGGGTGACAGATGCACGATCGTTGTCGATGGCGTATTGAATGGCCGCTCTGATCAGTCGTTCACTCCCCTGCTTTGAACAAGGCTTAATGCCAATGCCGCAATTTTCGGTGAATCGAATTTTTTGGATCCCCATCTGTTTTTGCAAAAATTCAATCACTTTTTTGGCGTCTTCTGAACCGGCCTTCCATTCAATCCCCGCATAAATATCTTCCGTGTTTTCACGAAAAATCACCATGTCCGTTAATTCAGGCTGCTTAAGTGGGCTAGGTGTGCCCGTGTAATAACGAACTGGACGTAAACAAACATAAAGATCGAGCTTTTGCCGTAATGCGACGTTTAAAGAACTCATGCCACCTCCTATTGGCGTTGTCAGTGGTCCTTTAATCGCAACATGATATTGACGAATCAAATCCAGGGTTTCGTCGGGTAACCAAACGTCTTTTCCATAAATTTGAGTCGATTTTTCACCGGCATAAATTTCCATCCAGGCGATTTTTCTTTTGCTATTATAAGCCCGCTCAACCGCCGCATCGACCACGTTGATCATAGCTGGCGTGATATCAACGCCAATCCCATCCCCTTCAATAAAGGGAATAACAGGATGATCTGGAACGATTAACTTGCCATCAAAACAAATCTTTTGGGCTTTATTTTTAGGTGGAACAATGACTTTGCTGTTCATGAATGTCTCCTGCTCAATGTCAAATGTTTCAATGTCTGAATCATTATTTGATAATGGCTTTTTGGCCTTTTATTTTTTTCTGGCTTTTTTCAATTGTGCTCTAAGAGCGGCTAAATGCCCCTCGCTTCTTTCCATTCTTTCCTCTGTGCTGATTTCTTTTTGCCTGGATTCCCAATCGAGATCATCTTGCGGCAACTCAAGCAAAAACCGGCTGGGTGTTTGTGGAATACATTCACCATATTGGCGCCGCTCACGGCAAAGGCTGAAATACAATTCATTTTGTGCCCGCGTGATGCCGACGTACGCCAAACGCCGTTCTTCCTCGATACTGTCTTCATCGATACTGGTTTGATGAGGCAATAAACCTTCTTCCATGCCCACCAAAAAGACATACGGAAATTCAAGCCCTTTCGAGGCATGTAAGGTCATCAGTTGTACTCGATTTGCCTGTCCTTCATTTTCTTTTTTTTCCAATACGTCATTTAACGTAAAACGGGTGACCACTTGAATTAAGGTCATGGGCTCATACAGATCGGATCCCCTCAACATCTCTGTCATCCATTTAAAAAGCAGATCGACATTTTTAATCCGAACTTCCGCGGCTTTGGGGCTGGGTGCGCTGTCCTTAAACCAATGTTTATAATCGATCCCGCTCAATAATTCTGAGATGGCGTCCAAGGGATCTGTATCTGCCAAACGCCTGATTTTTTCCATCCAATGGGAAAAACGCTGCAGTGAGTCAAGGCTACGCGCAGACAAAAATTGACTCAAACCCAGATCAAAGCTGGCTTGAAAAAGGCTTTTACGACGCTGATGCGCCCATTGGGACAGCTTTTGAATTGTCGTTACGCCAATTTCACGTTTTGGTGTATTCACCACACGTAAAAAAGCACGGTCATCACTGGGATTGGTTAACAATCGAAGATAAGCCAAAAAATCTTTAATTTCAGGCCGCGCAAAAAAAGAGTCTCCCCCTGAAATATGATAAGGCAGACGATGTTGCAAAAGCAGCTTTTCAAATAATCGTGATTGATGGTTCCCACGATACAAAATGGCATATTCGCCATATTGTGTTTTTCTCATTAACTGATGAGTGATGATCTCGTTGACAACGTGCTCCGCTTCATGATCTTCATTGTCAGCCGTGATCACTTTCAAATGCTCGCCATAAGCCAAAGTTGAAAACAATTGTTTTTGAAATACGTGAGGATTATTGGCGATTAACACATTCGCGACTTTAAGAATACGGCCTGAGGAACGATAATTTTGCTCTAGCTTGATCACCTTAAGTTGCGGAAAATCCTCTTTTAACAAAGATAAATTTTGCGGTTGGGCGCCGCGCCAGGAATAAATAGACTGATCATCATCTCCGACCACCGTAAAGCGTGCGCGCTGACCCACCAACAATTTCACCATCTGATATTGACTGCTGTTGGTATCCTGATATTCGTCCACCAGCAAATATCTCAGACGATTTTGCCAGCGCTCTCTAACGTCTTTATTGTTTCGAAGCAACCGGGTGGGTAATACAATCAGGTCATCAAAATCAAGCACACGACAGGCTTTCATGTGGTCATCATACAAGCCATAACAATAAGCTAATTGTTTCTCCTGATCTGTTTGAGCTGATGACAGCGCAGCCTCAGGGCACGTCAAATGATTTTTCCAGTGAGAGATAGCCTTGACTAAAGCCTCTAATTGAGTTTTATCATTATTCAAACATGTCTCGGTCAATTCTTTCAACAAAGTCCATTGATCCTGAGCGTCGAATAGAGAAAAAGTGGGACCGATGTTTAATTGAGCAATCTCCGCTCTGATGATTTCCAGACCCAAAGCATGAAACGTAGAAATGATAAGGCCAAACGTTTCTTTGCGACCTAAAATATCAGCGACTCTCTCTTTCATTTCTCGAGCGGCTTTGTTCGTAAAGGTGACCGCCGCGATCTGCCGTGAAAGATACCCACAACGACGAATTAAATGGGCAATTTTATGGATGATGACCCTTGTTTTGCCGGATCCTGCCCCTGCCAAAACCAGGCAGGGACCTGTGACAAATTCAATCGCTTCTTTTTGTTGTAAGTTTAAGCGCTGTTTGTTCATGCATTTTCTTTTTTTGACGGATCTTGAATAAAAGAAGGGAATGCTTAAAGCATATCATAGTGAAATAATAACGACATCAGCAGACAGCTGATGTCTATCTATCATCAAAAATAAACTATTGCTGATGGGCTGATGAAAGATAAGAAGGAAGGGTGGATTCATCAGCATGATCAAAAGAAACAGTGCAAGTTGGCGCTTTTTCTGAAAGTTCAACATTTGAAAAATGGGGCGTTAAATCTGCCAGCTCTTGGGTTTCCAAGCCTATGAGTTCATCATCATATCGCTTTTTTTCTTCATTTTTTTGGCTGGCAAAAAAGGGAAATATGTAATCAAACACCGAGCGTAAAGTAGAGCGGTTATCTTGAGCTTGATGATCAATCACCGCAATTTTTTCCTTTGAAGGCATCGGCTGTTCTCCCTCTTTAAACTCATGATAAGTGACTTTGTTACGGTTAGGAGGTATCCAATAAGTAGAAAAAATTCCTTTTACCATGGGTTGGTCATCTGTGTTTTCATAATAGCTGTAATTCGTGTCATCAACACTGATTAAAAATTCATTATGGATATTTAGAAATATGTCTTTTGGTACTTTTTTCAAATAGACCTTTTCTGTGACAGACGACAATTTTCCCTCTTCCCAAATACTTTTTCTAATCACATAATTTTTTTTACCGTTGAAACCCTCGTTATAAATAATTTCACTCAAAACTTTAGGTTGATTTTTTAAAATCGGTGCTTCCAAAGCAACCGGCTCATTTTCTGAAATGGCTTGTTTTGATGAGAAAAAATAAGGGAAATTCGGGAGAATATGATTAAATATAGACATAGCATTTTGCTCCTTTAATAAAAATGAATAAGTTAATATTTAATGACTAAAGCACTTTGATTATAGACATTTTTATTTTTTTATTTTTTAAGTTGAGCACATCAAAGAATTAAAGCGTGGCTTGATATACTTTAAAGCGAGCGTTTTGAGTCAATACTTCATAATGACCAAAAGTACGATTCAATAATTTAGGATAAGGTAAAAAAGCATTGGCGACGAGCCTTAATTTTCCGCCTTTATAAAGATGTCCAGGGGCTTCCTCAATACATTTTTCTATCATTTTAATGTCTGTTTTTAGGCCTTTATGAAAAGGAAGATTGGATAAAATGAGATTAAATCGTTCTGGAATATCTGAATATAGATCGCTGGGAACCACCCTTGCCTTGATATGATTCACAGCCAAATTGGCCCTGCTCGATTCAAGAGCCGCCGCATTCACATCGCTGAGTGTCAGTTCAATTTGAGGAGATTGACGAGCCAAAATTGTGCCTAATACACCCGCACCACAGGCCAGATCCAGCACCTTACCGCTCAACGGAATATCAAACGAAGACAGCAATAATTGACTGCCTTCATCTAATTGATTGGCACTAAATACGCCTGGGAGCGTTTTTATTTGCACATCTTTCACCTGATATCGGCGCCATTGGCTTTCCATATTGAAAACCGGTTTTTGTTTTAAACAACCATAATATAGACTGCAACGACGCGCGGCATCCATTTTATGCAAACCGACATTTTCAGCCAAAAGGTCTTTAGCACTGCCTATACCACTGCGATTCTCACCGACAATAAATATATTGGTTTGGCTGGGGAACAAGG
This sequence comes from Candidatus Hamiltonella defensa 5AT (Acyrthosiphon pisum), assembly GCF_000021705.1. Classification (NCBI taxonomy): domain Bacteria; kingdom Pseudomonadati; phylum Pseudomonadota; class Gammaproteobacteria; order Enterobacterales; family Enterobacteriaceae; genus Candidatus Williamhamiltonella; species Candidatus Williamhamiltonella defendens. The sequence continues at coordinate 2,068,044 of NC_012751.1, read as the reverse complement.
AACATAAATGTTCTAATTGAAATTGCGCTTGGGCTTTATTTTTAGGCCAATAAAAAATGACCGTATCTGTCTTGGAGACAAGATCTTCAGACGGTAATACACCAAATTGAATATCATTTTTTAATACAGGGCTCAATAATCGCCAGTGATGATATTCTTGAGTATGAACCCTGATTTGTTTGGCGTTGAACTGAGCGGGAAGCAGATCTTGTAGATCACCCGAAAAAATCACAGATCGCTCAGCAAATTCACGAGTATGGCGCAATAGTATTTGACTCGGCGGGGTTAAATCCGACATTCGTTGCTGGTTCCCTTACATCATCTTTACTAAAACGAAGTATTTTTAAATAATCCCACTTTGAGATCATCGGCGGTGTAAATTTGCTGGCCGTCTGACAACACTTTACCGTCTGCTATCCCCATAATTAATTTACCCGTGATCACTTTTTTAAAATCAATACAATAAGTGATTTTTTTTGAATCAGGTAAAACCTGGCCCTTAAACTTGACTTCTCCGACCCCTAACGCACGTCCTTTGCCTTCATTCTCTAACCAGCCAAGATAAAATCCGACCAATTGCCACATGGCATCTAAGCCCAGACAACCTGGCATAACAGGATCATCAATAAAATGGCAACCAAAAAACCACAGATTGGGATGGACATCTAATTCTGCTTCCACGTAACCTTTACCATGCATACCCCCATCCTTGGTCATGGTAATGACACGGTCAATCATTAACATGTTGCTGGCGGGCAGACGAGGTCCTTTTGGACCAAATAACTCGCCACGTGATGAAGCTTCTAAATCTTTTTTGGAATAGGCACCATCTTCATTCATCATATTTTTTAATTAGCCTTATATTGGTTTTAAACACTTAAATCAGACTTTAACCCTTTTTTGCAATGGTCTCTCAATGTCTCTGAAACCATTCTAGACATCGGCCCAGAAATCCTCGACGATCATGATGATGGACTTGTGCTATACGTTGCCGGATTTTGTGTAATAAATTCGGTTTATCTGTGTCGGAATAAGGTATACCTGTCAACAAGGGCAACGCATCCGCTACGGTATCTACCGCCCACAGGTGAAAATTCCCCTGTTTGGCTGCCTCAACAACAGAATCATTTAAACAAAGATGGCGAACATTTTGACGAGGTAAAATCACCCCTTGAGACCCCGTTAAGCCTCGACGATCGCAAACCTGAAAAAATCCTTCTATTTTTTCGTTGATTCCCCCAACAGGCTGAACACGACCAAATTGATCGATGGAACCTGTCACCGCACGCGCCTGATGGATAGGCTGTTGAGCCAAAGCACTCGCAAGCGCGCATAATTGTGCTAAGGAAGCACTATCACCATCCACTTCAGCATAGGATTGCTCAAAAACAAGAGAGGCTGAAAATGGTTGAGCATGATCCAGTGCTAACTCAGAAATTAAAAAGGCCTGCATAATCATCATGCCTTTAGCGTGAATCTCGCCCCCCAATTCTACTTTTCGTTCTACATCCACAAATTCGCCATCACCCAAATGCACAACACAACTGATGCGAGTCGGTTCTCCTAACGCCTGAGGATGGCCAGGGTATTCAATGACAGCCAATCCATTGACCTGGCCTATCACATCGCCTGTGGTTTCAATCAAAATTTGATCTTCTTCGATATCGTTTTGTATACATTCACAAAGATAATTTTGCCGCCAATGACGAGTGCTGATCGCATTATTGAGAGAATCCGCCGTTATCTTGCCCTGTTTTTCGTATAGTGATACTTCAGACAAACACTGCTTTATCCACACAGGGCAAAGAGGTAAACGTTCCTTGTCGCCTGTTTCACGCACGGCTTCCCGGATGAATATGGGCCAGGCGTCAGACACCAAAGGCATATCTGTCAAACTATGAATGTAACGACACCAGAGGTTTATTGCTTCAGGATTCTTTAAAGACAGCTCAGTTTCAAATTCACCATAAAATGAAAACAAATTCAGTTCAGATTCTACTTGAAAAAAATCTTCTAACCGCCGTGCATCCCCTACCAGTACCAGTTTCACATCCAAAGGCATGGGTGGAACCGTCACTGAAAGAGGACGCTTCTCGTCTGGTGAAAGCCATTCGAAACGCTTTTGAATGATCATTTGTTTTAATCGACGCCATATCAGGGGTTGAGCCAATAAAGTGCTGACAGAAATGACCAATACTCCTCCACCATTGACACGATGGATAACACCAGGTTGTAGATCAATCTTGTTTTGATGAAATTTAACGGCACCAAACATTTGTTCTGGTTCAATCCAATTTTGAAAAAGGCAAACGGCTTGAGATGCGAAGGTATCCTGATCTCGACAGGTCGAAAACCAATGAATTTCATTGTCTTCAACAGCATAACGACCGCTAGAGCACTTTAAAGGTTCAGTATATTGTTTTTGAACAACCTGGCTGATAAGGGATAAATACTGATCATGCTCCTGTGCTTTAATGATCATAAAGCGCTCTTGGGATTGAGGACGACAAAATAAAGCCAGCGCATTGCTTAATCTTGGCTGTACATCTTCAAAAGAGATAGGCGCCAAATCAGACACCCGAAGAAATAACGCCTCGTAGGGAAGCATATTCGGCAGTAAGGACTGCCATTTAAGATGTTGATGAGTCAAAATAGTCGATACTTTCATGTGTTAGGTGAAAAAAAATAAAGCACGATTATACAAGATTACAATAAGCGAAAACAGAGAATAGCAAAGGCTTATTGAACATCCCAAGTGCTTCTACTATGCTCAAAATAAGGAGCAATACCTCGCAATAAAATAAATGATGCCTGCATCAGCAGTTCTCTATTTTTTAAGGATGAAAAATAACCATGCCCCAAGATCAATTCCCCCCACATTCTTTTATCATTCATGATCAATCTGACAGTCATATTCGTCGTACTAAACGAAATACGAATGAACTGGTACCCTTTGTATCCGTTAAACAATGGAAGATTCAGCCTGTCATCACAAGGCCGGCACTATCTGGTGGTTTGACCCGATATGCGGGACAACTCATTATTCAGCTACAAGATGACGATACTGTGCTTAAGGCTGCAGTAAATCTCACTGAAAAACACCCAGGCTCAGTTTTAGTCCAACTGGATAAACGCAATAATTATCGTGTATTACATGGCTCTCCAAATACGCTTCAAGGCAAATTGCGTTGGCAATTAGTCGGCCACGGCAGTAGGCCTCGTGCTCTCTCTCGCTCTCGCTCTATTGGATCCTTCTCTGGTATGAAGCCTGCCAGTTTAGCCAGGCTTTTAAAAGATTTTAACCAAAAATTTAACCAGATACATGGTATTAAAATGATTCCAAATCGCATCAGTTTAGTGGGATGTCAACTGATGAGTCACAAACGCAAAAATTTTGCCACTCAATTTGCCAGGGAGATAAAGCGCCAGGGTATTCAGGCGGAGATATCGGCCAGAACACAAACACTCTATGTTTCTGGTGTTGGTAGAAAGTTTACCGATAATACGAGATCACAGGGAGCGACTCAGACGGCAGGGGATACAATTCTATTAGGCTGGAATAAAAATGGAGAGCTGATACAGAAGAAGCACAGCAGCGCTTTTCGGTTGTTATCTCCTGTATTGGATGATTGGTCACCCCAGAATTTTACTGATCCCAAAATAAAAAGTGAAAAATTCAGGTATCTTGTTTATGCTTCTTCAATTCAAGATTTAATTTTTCGCACAGGCATTTTTTCAAAAAATAAAGATATTAAAGATACATTTAAGCAATCTGATTTTATTTCATCCAGTATCATGTCAAATGACACAATCAGAGGCTATTCGGTGGGATTGATATTGCAGGTCCCCAACCAGAATATTTTAGCTGCCGCACCACACGAAGCCATTGTTGAGCCTAATTTAGAAAATTTAGTCAAGCAATTTGGTGACCAGGCCTCCCGCATAAAAATAAATTTGCTTAAAAAATTCAAAGAATTGACTAACGGCGAGACAACATTAACTCGCACAGACAACACCACTCTCCTTGAGTTAACACGCAACGGTCTATTATCAAATCAATTATTTTCTTATCCACAACGAGTCGCCACGCCAGATACCATTATCAATAGAACCCTCTGAGGATCAACAGGTTTCATCCTCAGCGTCTCTTTTATCGAAAAATATTAATATATTACGTGAGTCGGCTGGAAACGTTGCCAAAGAATTAGGGATTCCATTAAAGGTCATCAAAATCTCTCATCACACTGATGATACTAGTGGTCATCAAAGAGATACGACAACAAAAATGAATCAAGAAAGTTCGATACATCTTTCAGAGACTATACGTAATAAAAAAGATCCCGGATCTTCTTTAAACGAGAAGTTAAAACGAGTTTCAGTCTTGGTGAATGATATTTCTTCCGACAAGTGGACCTCATTTAGTAAAAATGATCTCAAACTATTAATGGATTTTTTTCACTCTCCCTCAGGAGAACTCGATTGGAAAAAATTTTACCAGACATCCTCTGATCCCCTGCTTTATTCTCAATTTATGGGTCAGGTACAAAGTTTGAGGCAATTAAGTGAAACTCATGATCAATTCATTCGATCAACAGGGCAGACTGCTTTAAAACGGACTGCTGAGTGGGAAATTTTTATCGTCGAAAATATGGTCAATTGGAAAGAACGGATACAGCTATACAGTAATATGAGTGGATTTCACGCTAGAATTCATTCTTGTATGCAAACGATTTATATAGGTGATGGCAGTATATTGGCGCAACAAAAAGCCCAAAAAGTGAGTTTGGCTTATTTAAGCGTACTCAGTCTGGATGATAGAGAGTTACGTTTAAAATTACTGAATCAATTTCAAATTCATGCTGGGATAAATCAACAGGAAATATTTTTTCAAATCGATAATAACGACGAAAAAACTTTGGTGAGCCTGATTAATCAGCTAAAAGCAGAGTCTGCTTTTGTTGCAAAAGGCTCACAGAATATCTATCAATTTTTTGAAACATTGGCTAATGAAACACAAGGGTATTATCAGCTGCGTATGGGTAAAAATATCTTAACGATAGCGAAACGCAAGATTGGATATGAAAAAACAAATTGGTATGTCTATGATGCTAATTTTGGTGAAATATGCGTTACCACTGATAATTTTCAAAAAATCAATATTCCCCTTAGAACAATGTTAATTGAGTACTTAATGCGCTTAAGGGATGCGCCTCAAAAAGACGGGTTATTTGTATTTGATGTTTATCAGTTGAATCTTGACAAAATTTCAAAATCTATTCCTTTTCAAAACCTGGAAAGCTTTATCAGAGACACGGATGTGTTATCAGATCGTTCTTTGAATCAGAAGCATAAATCCCAGAAAAACAGGGGCAGTTTAGGTGTTTCAAACACATATCATGCCATCGATAAGTTGGGCCAGGCAACACAGGCTCTTTCTTGGATCGGATCTTTAAGATTCCTCTCTCATTACTCTCGGCGTCGTTCTTCTGGTCAATTAATGGAATCTGAAAAACAAGCGCTGGATTTAGAGGCGAAGCTGGTTATGGCGGGTCTTTTTTATGATGCGGGGGGGGCTATTTTAGAGTTGGGTTTTAGAAAACTGGGCTCTCACCTTATTCAAAAGCTTTCTTATCAATCCGCTCAGATTTTTGCTTCTAGAATGAAACTTTTTCGGTATGCAGCGGGACTGAAACTGGCTCAATATGGAGGATCTATTTTAAATATTCTGGGCGCTTTTTTTGATATTTATCAAATCGATATAGCAGCCAGTAAACTTAAAACAGAAACTGACCCTGATATCCAACAAGATTTAAAGGTCAGTATTGGCCTTTCTTCTTTAGGCGCTTCGAGCAGCGTCATAAGCGGCTTGGGATTATTAGCCCTAAGCGGGAAAATGGCATTAGCGGCCGGCACTATTGGTATCGCCTTGGGGATTTTAACCGCTGTAGTTGGGAGAATATATTACTCAGCTCGTGAAATTGAAAAAATAGAGAGCTACACTAAATTGACATTGTTAGAAAAATTACTCACTGGCCTGTTTCATTTTTTGGGCGCAGAAATTGACGTAGAGGTCACCAATAAGGTCAACAAAGCAGCAACAGCAGAAGAGGCTAAAAAAAATATTCATCACCAGTTAAGAGCAAATTTTCAATCATTATTGAACTCAGATGATGAAATAGAGTCGGGTCTATTATAGTACAGGACCCATAATTCTGGAGGAGTATCACTATAAAAAATTAACAGGAAAAAATTTAGCTTCAAGAAGGAGCATTCAACATACATTAAATCTGCAATATCCAGCCAATCAAACCATAAGAGACAAAATATTACCCTCTGAAGCTCCAGCCATCCTGTCACACTATAAAGGCCGTGTAATAAAAACGGGGAGCAATCAAACTATTTATTTTGATCTCGCTTTAGAAAACAGTGAGTACACATTTTATGACATCAAAGGGCTTTCACCTACTGACGACAAGATAGTTCTTCATACCGATTCTGATTCTGATTCTGATTCTGATTCCGATAAAAATGGTACTTTTTCTGTCAAAAGACCGATAGAACCTTCAAGGTCTTTATCACCCTCTGTTTCTATTATAAAAACAAACAGACTCGATTCTACAACAGCGGATAAGATTTATTTTTTTTTGGGCGCGGGAAACGATAAAGTGGTAGGTCATAGCCAAAAAAGAAATATTTTTGACATCGGTGATGGTATCAAAAATTTTAAGGGAGGCAATGAATCTGATACTTTTATCTTTACTGGAACTATTGTGCCCGATAAACCGAGCGTATTGGATGGCGTGAAGGGTTTTGATTTTTTGATAGCAAACACAAAGCCGTCACAATCACAAGGCGGATACTATATTCATTTGAAGGAAGAGTACTTTGGTTTCACTGATTCGTCGCAAAAAATAGCCATATTAAAAAATATTCATAACGTAGAGACCTGTTCAGAAACAGACGATGTTATTTTGGGCAACAATCAACCCAATATTCTTAATGGAAATGGAGGGTATGATAAATTGATGGGTTTTTATGGCAATGATATTTTAGTGTCGCAGGCCGGTGAGCTTGATGGAGGAGAAGGCACAGATTTTTATCGTATTTTACAAAATACACGTTCTGATGACGCGACACTAATCATCAAAGAAGAAAATAACCCAGAAGAATTTAGCCCTGTTTTTTTAGATTATACGGTGAACCAGATCATCAGTATTAAAAGGATCAAACAAGATGTATTCATTGAATTACGAAATAAAAATAGCAGCATAACCACGCTGACATTGTCTGATCTCTATATTTTTTCAACTCAACAGCAAAAAGGAACTTTAACCGCCCAATATATTTTTTATACCCAGGATGGCATGATTTTTACAGGTCTGCCTTCTGAAATCACGTTCAATTTCGATAACGAAGAACCGGAACCCCTCACCTTAATAGCGCAATATGTTCCAAATTTTGATAAAAAATGTCACCTTCCTAAAACTGACAGTGAAGAAACGCCGTTAATCATTCAGAAAATGTCCTATCAGCACACACCCGGGGTGATCGCACTCAAAGATGAAAAAAAAATATTGCCGGATTTTTTGAAATTAGTCCCGCAAGAAAGTGGGTTTGATGATGATTTACAAGGAGATGATCTCAGCAACATTTTACTGAGTACAACAGGTCAAGATAGATTAGAAGGAAAAGGAGGAAGAGATATTTACGTCGTCGAAGACAGGCCGATAGCAAGAGAGGTGCGCATTGATAATTATGATGCCCCTGCAACGGGCGACCCTGAGCAGGACATTTTGCTTTTGCCTTTTTCACTGAAAGAGATTGCAATAACACAAGAAGAGGACGATGTGATAGTGAGTCATTTCAATTCACCTGCAGAACATGTTACGCTACGTCTGATAAATTTTATGCTAGATAAAACCTATAGGCATCTTTCCGTTGTGGACAAAGAAGGAGCTGTGCACACAGTGAGCATCAACTTTCGGGATGAGGCCGGTCTCATTTCATATCAACTGTTCCCCAACCTCAAATTGAAAAACGAGTTTAATCACCTGAATCACCTAAATCAATTGAGGCAAATCACTTCTGAATTTTCAGAGATAGAGGAAGTCTTTCATGTCCCTGGAGACAAAGTTTTGCAGACAGTGACACCGGTGATTTCATCTTGAACTCTCTGCTTCACCTTTAGGGTGGAACCCTCTGATGTGATGAGAATATGAAAAAAGAGGATAATAAATATCCTCTTTACCTTGATCATTTGGAGCGCTGTTAATTTTTATTAATCAAATTTTCCAAATTTTTCACAAAATGCACGCGCAATTTCTTCAAGTATGTTTTTTTGCCGCATCTCCAAAAGCTCTTTATTGCGTTTTTTGTTATTAATATCTTTTTCTAATTCCTTTATTTTTTTATCAAGATTCTTCTGAGTACCAGAAATTCTTCCCTGTAATCCTGAAATCTTTGTAGTCTTTTCCTGATCACTTTTACTGAAAGAGACTTTTTTTCGGGAATATTTTCCATCTAACTCGCTCTTGTGAACACCTAACTCTTTCTGTAAACCTCTTGCATTCTTCAAGTTTTCTTCAAGAGTGGTGAGTTCTTGTTCTTCTTTTTTTTTGGGAGTGAGTGCTTGAGTGCTACTATTACTCAAGGACTTGATTTGTGATGTAAAAGATTTTTTTTGTTTTCCCAATTCATAGAATTCCTTTTCTAAAGCATTTGTTTTTGCAGCTAAAGCGCTTGTACTGTTTGATGATCTAAATATAGCCATGATTTTTTATCTATTTTTTAATTTGAAAAGAATTTCTTAGTTAGTAAGAATTATTAATGAAAAGAAATATAAACTGTATAAAAATAAAAAAATATCAATAAACGCTCATTTTATGGGGATCAGTGGTTTTAACTGAGATGGCCATTCTAGAGATGGCGATCAATAAGTGACATTAAAGTGACGGTAACGTTAAAATACCCGCCTTATTTATGCTTTTATTTTTAATCAGAGAAACATCAATGAAAGATCTCCTGTTGGGTGTCAATATTGATCATGTTGCCACGCTGAGAAATGCCCGAAGATCCGTTTATCCCGATCCCGTTCAAGCGGCTTTTATTGCGGAACAAGCAGGCGCCGATGGCATTACGGTACATTTGCGCGAAGATAGACGGCATATCACAGAACGCGATCTTCACCTTTTATCTCAAACGATTCAGACACGTTTAAATTTAGAAATGGCGGTCACAAATGAAATGCGAGAGATGGCTTATGCCATCAAACCGTATTCCTGTTGCCTGGTGCCCGAAAAACGAGAAGAAATTACAACAGAAGGCGGTTTGGATATGACAGTACAAACCGATAATATTGTTGAAACGATCGAGGTGTTATCAAAAGCAGGGATTGTGATATCTGTTTTTATTGATCCTGATAAGCATCAGATTGATTTGGCCGCACAAGCGAAAGCACAATATATTGAACTTCATACTGGCACTTATGCCAATGCGTCCGGCAATCAAAAAAGCAGCGAGCTCAAACGCATCGTGGATGCGGCGGCTTATGCATCTCAAAAAAAACTGAAAGTCAATGCAGGGCACGGCCTGAGTTACCATAATGTGAAAGCGATTGCGGCCATATTAGACATAGAGGAACTCAATATTGGCCATGCGATCATTGGCCGAGCACTGATCTCGGGTTTGGCGCCGGCGGTCAGCGAGATGAAAAAACTGATGAAAGAAGCGCGACAATAATGGCCATCTTGGGCATGGGCACAGATATTGTTGAAATCGCTCGCGTTCAGGCCATTATCGCCCGCAGCGGCGACAAGCTTGCTCATCGCATTTTAACTCCCCTCGAATTATCTGAATATCAACAACATCAACAGCCTGTTCGGTTTATTGCAAAGCGTTTTGCGGCTAAAGAGGCCGCAGCGAAGGCACTAGGAACGGGCTTTCGCAATGGCCTGGAATTGAGGCATTTTCAAGTGATTCATGACGAACTTGGAAAACCACATTTACTGGTATCAGATAAAGCCAATGAGATGGCGGTCAGGCTCAGCGTTAAATCCTGGCATCTTTCGATATCAGATGAAAGGCACTATGCAATAGCATTGGTGATCGTTGAAGGGTGAAACTCAAATTTGGACAATGAAAGAAACAGAAAAACGTAACAGGCCGAGGTTTTAAGTCAGACCGAACAAATAATTCTTGACCCTAATAAAGAGGATCCCTATATTACGCCGGCATTAGAAAAGTGTCATGAACGGTGAGGTGTCTGAGTGGCTGAAGGAGCACGCCTGGAAAGCGTGTATATGCGAAAGCGTATCGAGGGTTCGAATCCCTCTCTCACCGCCAAATCATGTATCACTGAAAAATACCTCTGTAACAATCAATCAACATGACGTTTCCAAATCCCCAACTATATATTCGCCTCTGACATATCTACTACAGCCGTAGTTCAATTTTCGGCTTATTGGCCTTGAAAGCATCTATATCTCGTCGGAGAGGTCACTTATAGACAGAAAAATAATAGCGTATGAAGGTTTAATTTAACTATAGGCTTGTAATAGTTATATTAGTGAAAATTGCTTCTAAAGTATCTTTGTGAAGAATTTTTTCAATCATTTTAGGTATTTCTTTAGATTGTTCCAGCAACAAATTTGGGTTTCCAGATTCACATTTAATAAGATTTGGAATACATGTTGTGAAAGATGTTACATTAAATTTGCTATTCTCATTATTGGATGCTTTTTCGAAAAATTTGCCTAACGTTTTAAGTATCATCAAGAATTCTTCTGGATACTTAGAGTTGATTATCTTAGAGAGCTCTTCCCCTATTTCCTTATGGGTTATTTTATTAGAGAGTATTGTTTGAACCTCTTCATATTTTAAAGGGGTGACTCTTTCCATAATTCTTTTAAAAAAACCAATCGCAGTGTCTCGATTATCGATTTTATCAATATCAACTTTCTCACCAGAATTAACCTGTTGTGTAAGCTCATTAAGGTGTGAAGAAGAACCTGATTCCCTAAATAATCCATCCAAACCTTCAGTTTTTATAAGTTCATCTATTTTTTTTAATAATTCGTTCAGAGTGTCTTTGCTTACGGTTTTACCTCCAGCAATTTCGGTTTTTGAAATCGTTGTCGCATCATTACTTTTGGTTTTGGTGCGTGGAAAACAACTCCGAAATAAAAAAGAAAAGACCTCTTTTATACCCTGCCATAATCGGGATAATTTATTTTTTTTCTGTGCTGAGACTGTTTCTGGACGCTCTTCTTGTTGTTGTACTGGTTCGCTTACCTGTGCTGAAGATGCCGGTGGGAATTCGATTGGTCTTGGTTTTCTGAATTCGAACTTGTTTTCTTTTTCTATCTTGGGGTTGGCAGTTGATGATGAGCTTGCACCAGTGGGTTTAAACGTCCTGAAGTCAGAACGAAACACCCACGCTTCTTTTGTACTTTCGATTTTTTCTCTTGTTACCGTTATTTTTCCTCCTTCTCCTCCTTCTTCTCTTTTTGTTAATTTTGAAGATGCTTCTGCGCTTTGACGAGACCCCGGATTCTTTGTTGTATTTTTAACAGCTTTAACAGCTGTAAACAAATTAGAGCCGCTAGTGGAGTCTGGAATATGATTCAGACTTCCACATCCCTCACTGCGATGTAATGTATTTGTTTCACTGAGGTGACCAGATGAGTGGCTTCGTTGAAGAGTCGGATTTATTGACATATATTTCCCTCATTAAAACTATCAATTCATTTTTATATTAAAATTTATTAAAACATTATTTGAAATTTGGTTTTCAATATTATTCGTTGATCAAAAAATAATTTTTATAAAAACTACGGCTCAGTTCAATTCTGATAATTTTAATTGTAAAAATATAGATAAACTACTATAAATCGCTCAAAATTTTTGATTTTATTTTTTACACATCACTGTTTTTTTCTTTTAAATCTTCCTCTTTGGAACATTCGTCTCTTTCGCAATGCCCATATAAACATAAACTGCGGTCGGTTAATTTGATACCGTGCTTTTTGGAAATTTCCCGTTGACGACCTTCAATACATTTATCAAGAAACTCAATCACTTTTCCACAATCCAGGCAAATTAAGTGATTGTGATGCTGTTGTTTTATTTCAAACACACATTTCCCACCTTCAAAATGATGGCGTGTGACAATCCCCGCATCATCAAACTGATTGAGAACCCGATACACAGTTGCCAAACCGATTTTTTCATTCATATCTATCAGTTTTTTGTAGAGATCTTCCGCGCTGACATGATGACAGACTGGATCTTGCAAGATCTCCAGTATTTTTAGACGTGGGAGGGTGACTTTAAGGCCCGCTTTTTTTAAAGCTATATTATTGTCTTTCATCTCGGTTCAATCCTATACATACTGTGCTTAACTCGGGCTCTTTAGTATAACCGTATATCTCTATCTGCTCTGTGTCCTCAAGGCTTATTTTACGCCGTTTTATCCGTCTTTAATATTTCGAGCCCCAACTCTAAAGAAACCTGCTTGAGCCAGTTATCCACGCGATCTTGCGTGAGCTCACTTTGTCTATCTTCATCGATGGCTAAACCAATAAAGTGCTCATCATCGAACAGCCCTTTTGAGGCTTCAAAATAATAACCTTCGGTTGGCCAATGCCCGACAATCTTCGCCCCATGAGGCTCGATAATATCGCGTATCATCGCCATCGCATCACAAAAATATTCGGCGTAATCTTCCTGATCACCGCAACCAAATATGGCCACCGATTTATTTTTGAAATTGATCTCCTCCAGGGTTGAGAAAAAATCATCCCAGTCACATTGGGCTTCCCCGTAATACCAAGTCGGAATACCTAAAAAAAGAATATCAAAGTTTTCTAAATCTTTTTGATGACTTTTGGCGATGTCATAAACCTTCGCCTGCTCACCAAATTGCTTTTGAATCAATTTGGCAATGTTTTCAGTGTTGCCTGTGTCACTGCCAAAAAAAATACCGATATTGGACATAGTACTTATTACACCTTAATGGAATCAGTTGAATGATTTTTTAATCAATGAATTAACAAAACAATATCATATCAAAACCTCAGAATTTCTCTCACAAAAGGGATCGTGCGTTTGAGTTGTGCACGAATGGATGCTTTTCTTAATTGCCAAATTCAAATGCAAGTTTTGGACAATATCATTGTGAATGAAGATATTTTTTATTTATTCAATTTTTTATTGCAGTCTAATTCATTAATACCAATCAGTGAATTTGATGATTCAGGAGGCGAAGTTCATGGTAATTGCTGAGCATCCTCCAGATGCCCAAAAAATGAGCGACGGTTATAGTACATATTTAATCATGTTCATGAAAAATCGCTTTTTCCAACATGGGATATTGAAAAAAGAAGTTCGCTTTTTGTAAATATTCAGGAATGACTTCTTGACCAGAAAGTAATAGCTCATCGCCCATTTGCCCAAATAATAACTTAATGAAAAAAATGGGGGTTTGAAGAAAACAAGGTCGATTCAAAGCTTTTGCCATATTTTTTGCCAACTGCTTTTGTGTCACGACTTCAGGGGCAACCATATTGATTGGGCCTGAAATTGATGGAGTTTTAATGATAAGCCGTATTGCTCGCACTAAATCCTCAATGTGAATCCAGCTGATTTGCTGTTGTCCGCTACCCAGTATGCTGGCCAAGCCAAGTTGATAAGGCATTTTCAATTTTTTCAGCATGCCATGTTGTTTTTTCAAGACGACCCCAAACCGCATAAGGGTATAGTTAATTTTATTTTCTAGTTTTTTCTGGACGGTAGATTCCCATACACGAACAACTTGTTGTGAAAAACAATTTTCTTGGAGTGTTATCGGTGTGTTTTCTGTATTTTTTATTGTATTTAAACCATAAATACCGACAGCGCTGGCATTAAGGAATCGCAATGATTGTGGTGAGCTTGAATTTAATGCCCAGCTGGCCAGCTGGTCAGTAGTTTCTACACGGCTTTGTAAAATTTTTGTTTTTTGCTCGCTTGTCCAACGTTTATCAGCGATATTTTCACCACAAAGATTAATGACGATTTGATAATCCGTTGCTGACTCTGATTTCAGTCCCTTCCAGTCGACGGCATGATGTTGAGGAAAACGTCTTTTTAGCTGGTCCATATCTCGACCCAATACGGTGATCTCAAACTCATCCGAAAATGATGATACTAAACTGCTTCCAATAAAACCGGTGGCACCGGCAATCAATATTTTCATGATGGCTGTCTCTTCTTTTTCCTGTTTCAGATGGACTTTTTTATTTTTCTCGAATAAAACTCGCGCTCGCATATTTCAATTAATACGGCGATGTTAATAAAGTCATTTAAATTACGATATTCGATCCTCTAATACAAACTTATTAAAAATAATTCATTTAAAATCAATTATGTAACTTATTTTTTTGATTAAAAAACAGGCAGCAAAAGACCATGAAATGGGATAAAAGACGATATTTAAAGTGTGATTTAACAATGAGTTAAATTTTATTATGACCTGTGATTTTGCTCAAAATCAGCACATTCAGTGCTTTTTTCAATCTTTCATTTTCCAGTCACTTTCCTTTCTTAAACGCCCTTCCAGCCGGACGCCGTCATCATATAAGCAGTGAGGGCACGGCGGTCATTAAAAATGATATTTGACCCCGATGGTACCTCAGGTGTCTGCGTACTCTTTTTTCCCGATTTGATGAACCACATGGCCCCATACATGTAAATGTTCTGGTCAAATAATTTCGGAGAAAACTCAAGAAGTTTTACACCACTGAAAGTTTAAATGCTTTCATCAATGGTGTTTGGTGATCATTCACACTGTGCGGCCTGACTCGATTGTCATCATGAGTGAGGCAAGGCAGTACATGAGTTTGTGCTTGTTGAACAGTGTTGTAGCCCTACTTTGGGCGCCATTCTGACTTTAAACAGCCAAAAAAACGCGCCATGGGGGCATTATCCCAACAGTTTCCCCGGCTGTTTTATCTGATACTGCCACAGATGTGGTCGATACGATAAGCGACTATAATGACTCCCCTGGTCTGAATGAAAGAGGACATTTTTCGGTCTTCCCCGTGATTCGCAAGCTAACATGAGTGCCTGTTGAGTCAGTTGACTGTGGGGAGAAGTGGAAAAAGCCCCCCCCAGGATTTTTCTTGCATATAAGTCGAGTACAACCGAGAGATAAAGCCAGCAAGTACCGGACCAAATGTCAGTAACATCGCCACACCCCACCTGATTGGGTGCCTTGACGGTAAACTCACGATTCAAGTGTTCAGGAGCATAAACGGCTTTTTTACCACTGGGTTGATAACGAGGCTGGCGTGGCTTGCTTTCAATGCCTGCCTCACGCATCATGCTCTCCTTCCTGCTTCAGCGCGGCCGATAACGTGCGGGACCCTGCCGCGCCCCGGCTATTTCTGTGTCATTCCATCAGCCGTATTTTCAGGCGTTCACGTTCAGGGGTGCCTTTTTTCTGCCGATGACATTGATAATAGTCAGTACTTCGATTGAGGCCAAAGACATCACATCATTCTGTTTTAGGGTAATCCTCACTTCAGTCATTAATGAGGCTTATCGATTGTAAAAGTCTGACATTAAGAGAGCTGAAGCCTTTTTGAGGATATCTTTCTCCCGTTCAACCTTGCGGAGTCTGGCTTCCAGCTCTTGAATCCGTTGTTGGTCTGCTGTCATTGTTTTACCCTGGGAAATAGTTTGTCCTCTTTTTTCGCTCATTGCCCGCTTCACCCCATCACGGAGGGCGCTGATACTCACACCCATGGCTTCACTGCCTTGACGAAACGGGTAATTTTGTTCGATAACCAGATGGGCTACTTCGCGTTTCAATTCTGGTTTAAATGTTGGCTGAGACATTTTCTTGTACTTCCTTTGTTCAGTAACGCTTTCGGGATTAATTTACTGGCTGAATTCATTAAGCCAGAACACACCGTCAATTTGACGTTCAACGGAATACACAACAGCTTGTGTGAAAAAACGGTAAGAATTTTCTCCCTGTGTGGGGCGCATTTGATAGCGATGTTTGCCAACACGCCTGTCGCCAAAGAATTTCGAAAATGGTGTTTAGATATTCTCGATAAAGAAGTCGGAGTGCCAGAACACCAACCTCAATCCCCGGAAGTATTCAACGGCAACGACCTCAATAACCTGGCTTGATTCGTTTTGGAGATGAGTCACGGATTTCATGTTGACCACTCATGGCGTCACGGCATTTGGTTTGCTCTGCAATGAACGCTTTATTGGAAGCGGCGGCACATCAAACCGACAATACCTTGGCATCGACCTTATTCATGCATAAAAAACCTTAATGGAGAAAATACAGGGCCCGAACAGGAAAAACGGCCGGGACCTCTCTCCTCATCTGCATGTTCGTCATCAGGGCTACTACTGCTACCGAGACCCACGGACGGGGAAAGAATATGGATTAGGAAAGGAAAAGCGAATGGCCATCAATGAAGCCATTTCCGCCAATCGGCAGATTTGTGACGCCCCTGTGAGCCTGAACGACAGAATCAACGAAGTGAAGGCGCTCTCGATGACAGAATGGATGGAACAATTTACAAAAAAATGACAGCAACGCTCAGCTTGTATCAAATCAGGAATGAATTTAGCCTTACTTACAGGTCAAAGACTCGGAGATATCGAACGAATGCAGTGGCAAGATATTCATGATGGGAAGTGGCGGCTTCAGCAAGAAAAAACAGGGATGAAATGAGCGATACCATTAACGTTAAATGTTGGAGGCGATTGAAGAAACGGAAGCTGATCGGCCAGGTTGCATAGTGATGAAAAAAATAAAGATTGTGCGCAAAAATTATGGGGCCACCCATCGGCGAATATATAGATCAATATCGAAACAGCAGAGAAATTGTGATTTAAATTCTAAAAAAGACAAAGATAAATAATAACATGATGACTCAATTGTGATTTATTGTGACTTTTTCATTCTAATATGTTGATTTTTTATTAAAAAACTGCCGTTATATATCCGATAGCTGAAATCTTTCTATTTAATAAAAAAGTCAATCGTTATATTGATATTTATGTTGAATAAAATTTTTTATATTAATTATGGAAAAAGGAGTAGGCTCTTTTAGCATATAGGGTTGCAATTCCTCGCTATTCTTTAATTTTTGCGAAAACATGGCTATTTTTATAGAGCGCCTTATCAAACTTTCGAGGGAATTTTCTATGTTTTCTCGGGTTATCACAGATTGCATTCCCTGCTCCTTCGCTTGCTCAATGATGGCATAACTGTCATAAACCCGTTCTGACAGTCAATAATCTCCTCTTAAATCCTTGAGCAGAGAGGTAGCCGCTTTACAATCCGCCACCGTACCCGCTGTTAAAGACCCTCTGAGTGGCATTCCGTGTGCATCGAAAATCAGGTTTAACTTGCCTTTTTTCACGCCCATTCCATCGTTATCGCCCACTGTTTCTGTACCATGGAGATGAATCTTTATGTACGTCGCATCCATCATTAAACACTTCCCATCTCTTTAAAAGTCAGCTCTGAAAGAATCGATATCCATATACCTTTGTCTTTCAAACGGCAAAAACGGCGGTGCGTATTTTTCCAGTCGCTGTGATCCGGCGGCAGATCCCTCCACGGAGCGCCGATTCTGAATATCCAGAACACGGCATTAGCATTAATAAATAAGCGACCTTTGCTATCCCGCCCCACTTGCCTTTCCTACCTGGCAGAAAAGGCTCTATGTCTTTCCCAAACACTATCCGTCATTTCATGCCGGCAATGCCCTAATAAAATTAATTTATTCATTTTTAAATAAAATCACTGTTTTAATATCTCGATATTATAGCCCCCTAAAAAAAGTTCCCTAAAATTAATATTTTTTTATACTTTTACGTGTTTTTGATATAAAATGGTTTGTAATTAGTCTCGTTTTTAAACTAAATTAAGGCGGCAACAGATGCATTCTTCAAGCATGAATGACCCTGGGGCCCAGTTTTTAGCAATTGTTTGATAAAAGTAATTGTGCGCAATGGCAAGTATTAAAATAAAACTAAATGAGGTAATAAAAATGAAACGTCATCTTCTTGCAGTCATGATTCCTGTTTTATTAGCGTCCGGTACTGTAAATGCCGTAGAAATTTACAATAAAGAGGGAAATAAACTCAATTTATACGGTATGATCGATGCTCGTCATCAATTTTCTTCATATGGTGGAGAAGATGGAGATAAATCCTACATTCAGTTCGGCCTTAAAGGTGAAACTCAGATTAATCATGACATCAAGGCTTATGGGCAATGGGAATACGAAATCACAGCCAGCGATACTGAATCTCAAGGCAGCAAACGGAATAAAACACGTTTGGCTTTTGTTGGTATCGAGACTGCATATGGATCCATTGACTACGGCCGTAATTATGGCGTTTTATACGACATTGCTTCATATACGGACGTCTTACCGGTTTTTGGTGACAACTTCGCTATCACAGATAATTACATGAATAAACGGGCAACTGGTTTGCTGACTTATCGTAACAAGGACTTTTTTGGCTTGGTAGATGGGTTGAGTTTTGCCATTCAGTATCAAGGTAAAAATGAAAATGGCAGAAGAAAATCAGATGTTCCTGATAAGGAAACTTTGCAACAAAATGGCGATGGGTGGGCGGTTTCTTCTACTTATGATGTAGGCTATGGCATTGATTTTGGTGCGGGATATTCTATTTCTAATCGAACCAATCAACAAAGGAATTTGAGTCCAGGTAGACAGGCTCAAGCTTGGGATGTCGGTGCGAAGTACGACTTAAACAATATCTATTTGGCGGCGGTGTACTCAGAAACCAGAAATATGACCCCTTATGGCAATGATAGTGATTTAAAAATTGCTAAAAAAGCACAAAATATTGAATTAGTTGCTCAATATCAATTTGATTTTGGTTTGCGTCCTTCTTTGGCCTATGTTCAATCCAAGGGTAAAGGTTTAATTGTTTCAGACGAAAAAACCACAAATAAAGATTTATTAAAATATATTTCAATTGCTTCTTACTACAATTTCAACAAAAATTTCTCCACTTATGTCGATTATAAAATCAATCTGTTAAAGAAGGATGATGATTTTAATAAGCAAAATGGGATTAATACCAAAGATGTGATTGGTGCCGGTATAGTTTATCAGTTCTAAATGAGGCAGAAACCCGCCAAGGTGATTTAGGCTTTATCCTCAACACTTAAATCCTACTATAAGGCAGAGTTTTAACTCTGCCTTTAGCTTATCTGATATCCTCTCTCTTACTTGATTTTTCAAAAGCTTCCACCTTCGTAACAGAAAAATTTAAGGATTTTTGATGAAAATCTTAAAAAATGACGCTTATATTCGGGCGTTATTGCGAGAATCCGTTGATATAACGCCTGTTTGGATGATGCGTCAAGCTGGGCGCTATTTACCTGAATACAAAAAAATACGAGCGCAAGCGGGCGATTTTATGTCTCTGTGTAAAAACACACAATTGGCTTGTGAAGTCACCCTTCAGCCCTTACGTCGCTACCCATTAGATGCGGCTATTTTATTTTCTGATATTTTGACGATTCCCGATGCCATGGGATTGGGACTTTATTTTACAACAGGCGAAGGCCCAAAGTTTCATTTTCCTATTCGCATGAAAGCGGACATAGAAAAACTCCCTATTCCTGATCCAGAAAAAGAATTGCGATATGTGATGGATTTAGCACGCACTGTTCGAAAAGAATTGGCAGGCACGGTGCCTTTGATTGGATTTGCAGGCAGCCCTTGGACAATAGCGACCTATATGGTCGAAGGTGGGAGCAGCAAAATCTTCAGTCGATTGAAGGCCATGCTTTATACCGAACCGGCCACCTTGCATCTATTGTTGAATAAACTGACTCAGACTGTGATCCTCTATCTGAATGCACAAATTCAAGCAGGCGTTCAATCTATTATGATATTCGATACCTGGGGCGGGGTATTAAGCGGAGAAAATTATCGTATTTTTTCATTAAATTACATGCATCAGATTATTGAGGGCCTAACGCGGGAAAATGAAGGTTGCAAAATACCGGTGACCTTATTTACTAAAGGCGGCGGACAGTGGTTAGAAGCCATCGCAGAAACGGGTTGTGATGCGATAGGACTCGATTGGACAACCGACATTGGAGAGGCCCGTCACCGTGTAGGAGACAAGGTTGCATTACAAGGAAATATGGATCCCGCTGTTTTGTATGCCCCAGCACCTATTATTGAAAAAGAAGTCGCCTCTATTTTAGGGGCTTTTGGAAAAGGAACGGGGCATATTTTTAATTTAGGCCACGGCGTTCATCAAGACACCCCCCCAGAGCACGTGCGTATATTTGTAGATGCGGTACATCGTTTATCAAAAAATGACGCTGCGTCAGGATAGGCTTTGCTTCAAATATTCTGATGAGTTTATTGTTTCCCGGGCTGTAAAAGTTTTTAACCCCTGTTTTATTCTTGTCATTTTTACATTTCACTGTTCTCGTATTTTTCTAAAAATGATTTTGGGATGACGTTCTTGAACCATTCGAAGATTGACTAAGGTCGGCGCCAGATAGCTCAGATGATTACCTCCATCTAACGCTAAATTGTTCTCGTTTTTCTTTGTAAATTCCGCCCATTCTTTCTTCTCATAGCAAGAGACCCAACACACTGTGCAGATGTTCACCACATCATAAACTGCAGAAACATGGTATTCGTTTTTTAAACGCGAAACGACAACATCAAATTGCAGTGCTCCTACAGCACCTAAAATCATATTGTTATTCGAAAGAGGCCGAAAAATTTGTACGGCCCCTTCTTCTGACAGTTGGATCAAGCCTTTTAAAAGCTGTTTCTGTTTAAGAGGATCGCTGAGGCGAATTTGACGAAATAATTCAGGCGCGAAATGAGGAATGCCTGTAAATTTTAGGGTTTCACCTTGCGTGAAGGTATCGCCAATTTGAATGGTGCCGTGGTTATGCAAGCCAATAATATCACCAGGAAAAGAGTCTTCAGCCTGTGTGCGATCACCTGCCATAAAAGTGAGTGCATCTGAGACCATGAGCTCTTTTTGAGTACGCACTTGAAATAATTTCATGCCCTTTTTATAAGATCCAGAAACAATACGCATAAAAGCGATGCGATCTCGATGTTTCGGATCCATATTTGCCTGTATTTTAAAGATAAATCCCGTTAATTTTTCTTCTTCTGCAAACACCTTACGTTGCTCAGCTTCACGCTCTGTCGGCGATGGAGACCATGTCACCAAAGCATCCAGTATATGATCCACCCCAAAATTGCCCAGTGCAGTGCCAAAAAAAACAGGCGTCAATTGACCAGATAAAAAAGCGTTTAGATCAAATTTATGAGATGCCCCTTTGATGAGCTCAAGTTCCTGTCGTAATTGGGTTGCAACATCTTCTCCCAGGACAACTTCCAACTCAGGATTATTTAAACCCTCGATGCTCTTTATTTTTTGAATAGTGTGACCTTTTCCTGTTTGATACAGATAGGTTTTATCTTCATACAAATGATAAACACCTTTAAAATATCGGCCCGATCCCACAGGCCAAGTAATAGGCGAACAGGCAATTTTTAATTCTTTTTCTATTTCATCCAAAATATCTATGGGATCACGAATATCACGATCTAATTTATTCATGAAGGTTAAAATGGGGGTATGACGTAGCCGGGTGACTTCCATCAACTTTCGAGTCCGTTCTTCTACCCCTTTCGCGGTATCAATCACCATTAAACAGCAGTCTACTGCTGTTAAAGTGCGATAAGTGTCTTCAGAAAAATCCGCATGGCCTGGGGTATCCAGCAAGTTAATCATGCATCCTTTATAAGGAAACTGCATCACCGAAGTGGTGATGGAAATGCCTCGTTGTTTTTCTATTTCCATCCAATCGGATTTTGCGTACTGATTCGAGCCTCGGCCTTTGACCGTGCCCGCAATTTGAATGGCTTGTCCAAATAACAAGACTTTTTCTGTGATAGTGGTTTTACCTGCATCAGGATGGGAAATAATGGCTAGAGTTCTACGTTTTTGAATTTGTTTAATAAATTTTGAATTCATTAGGTCTAAACCTTAATAAACATGCATGGGCTAAGTGGTGAAAAGAATGAATAATTTCCCGATTATATAATTTTATTGAAAACAAATCTTAAACCGCTTTCTTTGTCAATGCGGGGCACATGATTAAATATTTGCCCCCTTACTCCCCTAAGCATCCCATTGAACACGCATAGGCTCACGCTAAAAGTAAAAGAAGAGAACTTCATTGTGACATCGATTCCTTGTTTGCTTGAATATATCAATGAATCATTTTTAAATCGCTTAATCATATGAGCCAGTCAGTGAATGTGAGCGCTGTGGCTGGATACAGGAAGGGGGAGAACAGATAATCCCCCTGGAATATCTCTTTAGGGATGACCTGGAAATTTTAACCATTCATTTTGGCACTGTAAAAACGCAAGGGATATCAAACCGCAGTGCCGCCTAGCTGATTCACTTGTTTTCAATATAGTGTCTTTGCGAAGGAAATGTGTTCACAAAATAATCGTTCACCGAGTGGCTCTTCTTAAGCTTCTCGACTGACGCAAATGATTCAGATTAACCCACGGACCCATGGCATTACAGTTTTCTTACAGGCTAATTTTTCTTTTTAAAACTCCGTGTAGAGGACATCACATGTCGTTTAACAGCGCGACGAATTTGACGAGGTTTAAAAAATCGCTGCTCTTTTTTTTCAATAAGCAGTGTATTGGTGATGTCTTTTTTTAACCCCACCAGCTCCCGTAAATAATGAATAGTACTGATATCCATCTCTTTCCATCCGCCACGAGGCAACCCTTTTGGCAATTTTATATCACCGTATCGTATTCGAATCAGACGGCTGACCTGTACGCCAATCGCTTCCCAGAGCCTGCGCACTTCACGATTTCGGCCTTCAGTCAGAATGACGTTGTACCAATGATTCAACCCTTCACCTCCTCCAAAGGTGACGCGACGAAAAGCAGCCATACCATCTTCTAGTTGAATGCCTTGGGTGAGCTGTTTGATGCTTGGCTCATTGACCTGTCCAAAAATGCGTGAGGCATATTCACGCTCTATTTCTTGGCTAGGATGCATCAAACGATGCGCTAACTCTCCATCCGTAGTGAATAACAGTAAACCAGACGTATTGATATCTAACCGCCCAATTCCTATCCAACGTGAATGATGTAATTTGGGAAGACGATCGAAAACAGTCGGCCGGCCTTTGGGATCTTTTCTTGTGCAAATCTCACCCTCAATTTTATAATAAGCTAAAACACGACAGGGTATTTTTTGTGGTTCTGTAATAGGAAGTATTCGCCCATCCAGGCGAATTTGGGTGGAAGGCATAACAGAAACGCGATCACCGAGTGTGGATATTTTACCATTCACACTCACAAGCCCTCGTTGGATTTTTTCTTCGATTTCTCGTCGTGAGCCATATCCACTCCGCGCTAAAATTTTTTGCAGTTTTTCACTCATAAAAAGCCTCTGTGTCGCCTTCACAGGCGTCGTGATAAAAAAAGAAGATAGACTTAAATTGGTATAGATTATAAAAAAGGGCTTGTATCCCCTCCTCCTGATCGAACTAATACCGGATTGCCATCTGTAAGATCGATGATCGTAGTCGGTTGCTCAGCGATACAACCTCCATCAATAATGAGATCGACTTTTTTTCCTAACTTTTGTTTGATCTGTTCTGGATCAAATTGTGCAAAATCATCGCCAGGTAAAATAAGCGTCGTTGACATCAACGGTTCGTTTAATGCATCTAGCAATGCTAAGGCAATATCATTAGAAGGCACTCTTAAACCAATGGTTTTCCGTTTTTCATTCATTAAACGACGGGGGACTTCTTTCGTTGCTTTTAATATAAAGGTATAGCGCCCAGGCGTGTTGTTTTTAATTAATCTAAAAGCACTGTTATCAAGGTAAGCATAAAGCGCAATCTCAGATAAATCACGGCAAACCAGGGTAAAGTGATGATCGCTTGTTCTTTCCCGAATTTGACAAATACGCTCCTGCGCGGATTTCTTTTCTAAGAGACAGCCTAAAGCGTAGCCAGAATCCGTGGGATAAACCATCACACTTCCTTTTTTGAGAAGATCAATACTTTGATTGATTAAGCGTATTTGAGGATTTTTAGGATGAAGGTGAAAAAATTGACTCATGATCTACCTATATCATCTTTGAAGGTTGACTTACTGTGATATTCCAGTGATCCCATATCGGCTCAGATCCTGCAGGCAACCATAAATGACGGCCTAATTCTATCCAGGAGCAGGGGTGATGGAAATCTGATCCCTGAGAGGCTAATAAATGATATTCGTTGGCATATTGCGCTAATAATGTACGTTCATGCGTTGCCTGCTGACATTGTGCGACTTCCATGGCATCCCCGCCTTGATCCGCAAAATATGCCAGAAGCACTTTTAATAATCGATTTGAAAAACCATAACGCGCAGGATGCGCTAAAACAGCATATCCTTCTGCTTTTTTAATGATTTCTATCGCTTCTTTTATGCTGCCCCATTCAGGCAAGACATAGCCTGGTTTGCCTTCTACCAAATATTTTTTAAAAATTTGCTTGATATTAGAGCCTTTACCTAAATTCAGTAAATAGCGAGCAAAATGGGCTCGAGTCACCAGCCCTTTGCCTGCTAAATCCTGAACTCCTTTCCAAACATTGGGGATCTTTATTTCTTCGAGCGCTGCACTGATCTTTTGAGCTCTTTCATAACGCCGTTCTGATTGCTTGTCTAAAAATGCTTTTATAACAGGATGATTTATATCAATACCCAGCCCCACAATATGTATTTCATATTTTCTCCATAAAGTAGAAATTTCCACACCATCAATTAATTGAATTGGGAGTTGCTGTTCCTGGATGGTTTTTTTTGCTGCCATTAAACCTGAAGTCGTATCATGATCCGTGATAGCCAGAATATGAACCCCCATTGTAACGGCTCGATGCACTAATTGCATGGGTGTTAATAAACCATCAGATGCACTGGTATGGCTATGAAGATCATAAATGATACTTGTCTTTTTTTCTATCATGATGAAAACCAAACGAATTTTAAAAAAGAATAATTATATTCTCTAAAATGAATGAAATTTTTTAAAATAGATCTTTATTTTTAAAAATAAAAAATAATGCATATAGAGAAATCATTTTATTATTGTTCTTGATTCAAAATCATATTAAAAAATGAGTATTTTTATTTAAAATCATATAATAAATGATTAATAATAATTTGAATAATCCTATTTTTTAATTAATACTTAATATTCCTTTTAGTTATAGATAGAAAAAATAATTTTTTAGTTGATGAAAAAAATAAAATATTGGAGCGTTTTTTATGAAACTGATTAAAACTTTAACTTTGTTATTGAGTGTTATTTTATTAACTTTTGCAGTTTCTTCTTGTGTGCCTACTAAAAAATCAGAAGGAACGGGGGGATATTTGGACGACACTGTGATTACCACCAAAGTCAAAGCGGCTTTGTTAGCAGAAAAAAATTTGCAATCAACGGAAATTAATGTCGAAACTTTTAAAGGTAAAGTGCAATTAAGTGGTTTTGTTAGCAGTCCTCAAGCAATTCAACAGGCAATAAAGGTGACTCGTGGTGTTTCAGGCGTCAAGTCAGTTTCCAATAAAATGCAAGTGAAATAAAGATAGAAAGTGTAATGATGTGATGGCTGCCTGGTCAGCCCAGCTTCGTCTGCAAACAATGAGAAATAGGGCGGTGTCTTGTAGCCCATCACGTTTACGCCATTGATATGCTTATTCAACCGAAGGTGCTGGTTTTATCGTTTAAAAACGATCATTGATCCTATCTCTAAGAAATGGCAGGATTTTTGGTAATGTGGCGTCAAAAAATTCTCCAATCGCATCATGGAAATATTAGGATGATAATGGGTGTATTCAAAATGATAAAGCGGCAGATAATATGGATTGTTAATTAAATGGTCTTTAAAGTCATGTATAGCTATGTTAGGATAAAAAACTTATGGAATAGTTAAAATTTTACTGAAAGGGAAAGCAAAATATGTTACATAAACGTCACATCCCCACACGGTTTCAATATATTAACCCACTCAATACTTTTAATTACCGAAAGGCGTATAAGCCCACCAACCTTAATTGATTATCCCTTAATATATCAGCGGTTTATAAAGCTGTCCGGAATTTCAAAACATCATCGGCATACAATATTCACACCATCGTCACAGATCGGGGCTTCTCGCCAGTTTGCTCATTACAAGGAATTAAGCTATGGAAAATGGGAAAAAAAATTTTTTATCTAACAAATTCACATCATTAAATGACATAAATAACGACTCGGGTCGAAATCTGGCTGTCAATTCTGCTGATCCCGCTCTTTATCCTCCTATGCAGGAAGCTCCTCTTAACCTCTCTATGCATCGGGTGCCTACAACGCAGACAAGACCTAATGATACCAATCATAGCCCTCAGTCAGAACCCGATTGTTAACCCCGTCAATCTCACTCCTGAATTCTCTATTTCATCAATCCTTCCAACACAAAGAATAACCAAAGAAAGCACGAGAAAAAGAAAGTTAGAAAAAACAGATCTATCAGATATGAATCAAAAAATACCGAAAGTCACAGAAAAAGGACAAATGCCATCATTTTTTATTGATATAACAGAACCAAAATCATATGGTTTAGAAAAATCTGAATATGGAAATAACACTGTATATCATCAATCAAGAAGTACGAATAATCCAAATTATCCTATCACAGCCTTAAATTACAACAATAATATGCTTTCGAGCTACATGCAAAAAACAATCAATGATTCCAGCAAAACGCTTGAAGAAAGAAAAAAAGAAATATACAAAAAAGTAATAGGGGAAAACCTATATGGTAATATCAAGCTTAATTTACAAGGCCTGTCCTCTTTTAAAATGCCAGGTAGCACTGTAAAAAAACTATTTTATGTGAATGGTAAATTGATTGCAGATATCATTAATCGTAAAAATGATAGTGGTCACGTTATCAAGCGCGTAATAGAACCTATGTCTGGATCAGCGATCTATTCTAATTGGATAAGATTATTAGGATTTAAAGGAAAAATCATAATAAATGATACTAATCCTTTTGTGATCTTAACTCAAAAAGCGATTATTAATTATCCCGATGAGGTATTGAAAAATATTGAAGTTATTAAAAACGATATATTAAATATAGCCCAAAAACATGGATTAAACTTTAATAGCGAATTATTTATTGAATCAAATTCTTCAAACATAAACCAAACTATAAAAAAAATTTTTCGTGAGAATATAATATATTACTTTGAAGAAAGTTTAATTATGTTAACTTCTTCCGTAAGCGATAATGGCAGACTGATTTTGGATATACCTCAGGATCCAATTCTAGCCAAACATTTCAATGCCTATGCAGCGGCATTATATTATATTGCACAAAACTCATTTCATTTTAAAGATGATTCCAGCATTGATGTAAAGCTTAATACACCAGATACATATGTGTTTAATCTTCCGATTTCAATTTTTGTTGAACAAAAAAATAAAACACGCATATTTCCATCGATAATTAATCATCAAAAAATAAAGTTTATTAATCACATTCATAAAAATACAAAAAAAGACACAGAATTTTTTAATGAAGATGGCTGGGCGTTATTAAAAAGAAAGAATATCGGTGCTGGTGATTTAATCATATTAAGCGATTATCTCAATAACAAATATACAAATGAAAATGAATTTTATCAAAAAATTAAAGATGATGTAATACCGGCTATTAAAAGAGGTGCTCAAGTACTCGTAATCAATAAATTTCAAAAAGAAATAGAGACTTTTTTAAAACGCCAAGGGTTTCAGGTTGAGAAAAATGAAAATAAAGGTAATCCTACCTTATTAGCATTAAGTGCCAATATTGATACAACTCAAACTCAAACTCAAACTCAAACTCAAACTCAAACTCAAACTCAAACCCAAACCCAAACCCAAACCCAAACCCAAACCCAAACCCAAACCCAAACCCAAACCCAAACCCAAACCCAAACCCAAACCCAAACCCAAACCCATAAATTGCAATCTACCTACATCGATTTTTTATCCGATTTATACATTACCCAGCCTGGATTATCCGAGCCAAACAGAATGATTAAAAATACTGAGACCCGTTTTGCAGGACAAATCATTGTGGAGCTTGAAGAGGACAGGGTGGTGAGCGAAGCGGCGAAAAGACTGGCAGGCAAACATGCCGAAAAAAGCCTCATCATCCAGTTGAAGAAGGACGGGGAATATGAGGTGGTGAAAGGTAACCCGTATCTGCTTCGTGGCGATTTACGCTGGCAAGTGGTGGGGCATAGTCGTGAGGGAGCAAATGAGGGGTATCCCGGCACCTTTGGAGGTGCCAGCGCCGAACAACTGTCGAATCAACTCATCGCGTTGCATGCACAACTCAAAAAGCAGTTTCGTATCAATCCCCGACCCAAATACATCAGCCTGGTGGGGTGTTCATTGGCGGCAGCCGGCGTGGAAGACAAGAGCTATGCCCGGCATTTTGGGAAAGCCCTCAAGCATCAGGCAGGATGGCAGATAGATATTGGCGCTCGTCGGCTCCCTGTGACGGTGAATGCCGAGGGTAGAAAACTCTCGGTGGTCAATGAAGCGGCCAGTGAGGAGATGCCGGATAAAGTGGTGCTCAGCTGGACGCCAGAAGGCGAATTAGTCGTACAGAAAACCCGTTTTTCTGACAGGGCCTCTGGGGTGTTGGCCCCGGAGACGCTGTCGAGTTGGGAGCCGCCCCTGGACTCTCTGGTGGAACCGAGGTCTGCCGTGGCGTCATTACAAACGGGATTAGGGGATGTGCCCCCGGCGTTGGACCGGTCATCGGACGCAGGGGAGATTTCCCTGAGCAGAAAGGCATTACATCAGATGGGGGCCATGGTCGAGGGCCAGCCCTTCTCTCCCGAGCATTTTACAAAAGAAAATGGGGTGCAAAAACTGCGGTTTGATGCGCAACGTCTGGCGTTTTATTTGCATCATGCGGATGGCGGTGAGCTGAGCACCCAACAGGCCGTGCGTTTTTTGAAACAACAGCTGGACGTCAAAAGCCCGCCCTCTCTGCTAGAGGGGGACGATAAGGCGTCGACCATGGTGGCTTTAGAGCAACTCAACCGGATTAATGAACATGTCCAACGAGGGGCGCCGGCGCCGATGACATCGAGCCTCGACATCCCGCCGGCGCTTTGGGGGTCGTTGAAAAGCGTGCTGGCTCCCGCCGGGGGGGGCGTCTCAATCGATTGAGCGCTCGAGCCGGTTTTGGGATGCAAGGGTACGGTTACCTGAGGGGGTTGCGGGATTTAAAAGACTATCGGGATCTCTTGAACAAGGGGGGGCTAACAGAAACACAAAAAGAAGAATTGATTTTTCAACATCATTTGGCCATCGCCTCTTTCAGCTCGAATATCGGGATTGATGCGACCCAATCTGGGTTAGGTCAATACGGCAGACGTTTAGTGCAAAATGGGATTTCATCGGGCGTTGGAATGAACGTGGCGCGTTTTGGGGGGCCCGTATTAGGGGCATTATCCAGTGGGTTTGATATGGTTCAGGCCTATCGCGCTTTCAGTGAGCTGCCCAGCACGGCCGAGCCAAAAGCGCGTCAGGATTTGATTGTGAACGGTGCGCTTTCCGTTGCGGGAGCGACGTTAAATATAGGGATGGCGATTGCTTTTGCGGTGGGTGGCCAGGCGTCGCTGTTAGCGGGCCCGGCTGGGCTCATCATGGGAGGGGGATTGGTCTTGGGGGGAATGATTTATTCGGCGGTGCGTCAAGTAGAGGAATTGAAAAAATGGGTTCAGTTGAGCGTTTTAGAAGAACTCGATAGTGGCTGGCGTCTTTTTAGCGGTGAATATTTAGCCCCCGAGCTCGCCAATCAGGCCAGTCGCCATCAAATGTTGGCCCATGCCCAGGCAGAGCCTCAGAAAGCACAGACAGCTCAATTCCAAACGTTATTACTGAGCCATGGCCAGATAGAGAAGGTGTATGGCAGCCTGGGCCAGATATTACTGACCCCTCAACGCTATAAAAAAATTGTCGCGCATCATGCTGACATGGAGGAAGACCGCGTGCACCCCGATGAGATAACCCAGGGGAAACGGGCCCTGTCAGACAAACTCAACCGGTTAAAGTCGAATTTGCTCATTTCTGGAGAAATGACGGTCGAAGACAGTGACTATGAATACTATTCTCCTACGCTGACATCGAGAGACGACAGGAGTGATGCCGATATCATGATGACCCTGTCGGCGGGGCATCGTCAATCGCTGGGTCGATTCGTGGACGAAAACACACAATCGTTGACGGCGTCTCTAGAGATGAAAGGCAGACATCGCGCACCGAGCGCGCTGGGGGATTTTAACGGCGATGGCCGTCCTGATATCGGTTATTTCAGCCCAGAGGGGCTGTTTTTCTTGTTTGCAGATGAAAACGGTGCCTATGGTCCCGTCAAAAAAATGGACACGAAAAACACTTTTTACCATGGGCTTTATGCAAACCATGTGCGTCATCTGGTGGGGGACATCAACGGGGATGGTCTGGACGACATCATGTTTTTCTTGAATAGCAGGGATGCTGTCCAGATTTTGCTGGGGCAACCCACGGAAGACTTTGTTTTCAAGGAAATCAAAGGCGTCAAATTACCCGCGCTGTCACAGGCCGCGCCGGTATTGACGGACGTCAATGGAGACGGGCATCCTGATTGGGTGTCGTTTGTGAAAAACAGCCTGTATGTTCATTATGGTGATGCCGGCAAGATGCTGGGTATGCCCGAGGAGGTATCTCATCCCGATGCCCCTCTTCATTCTGCTCAATATCTCCATCATCTTGCGGGGGATATCAATGGGGACGGCCTGGGAGATATTCTTTCTGTGACCAGGGACGGTCAATTAGAGACGCGATTGGGGAGCCGGACGCCTGGACAGCCCTTGAGACGTTTAGCGAATCAAACGCAGGCGGCGGTGCAGGGATTTGGAGGCGTTTTTAATCCGTCGCAATTACAGCTGCATGATATGAATGGGGATGGTCGTTCAGATTTGGTGGTCATTCAGGATGATGGGAGTTATACGATGTCTTATGGGCAGGCAGAGGGAACCCTGGGGGAGGCGAGCGACGACAAAAGCCGTGAAGAGCAAGGGGCAAAGGTCGCGTATCGGCCTAATCTGCTGGCGAAGCAGAACGAACAGAAAATAGTGGGTATCCGCCAGGGCCGTGTTCATGTCGAGTTAATCTCCTTAAACGAGCAAGGGGAGGTGCATGCGCATCCTTTTGAGAGCCGTCGTGAGAGGGACCTGATTGCCTACTACAAATTGGGTGATGGTGAGGATGAAATGACAGGCCAGCCATCGAGGCGGAACTATTTCGACGTCGGGGGGGGGGACCAAAAAGTTCACGGGAGGGTCTTGCGCCGATACTTTTTTACTGCAAGGGCAGCAGGCACCGAGTCAACCCGGCCATTTCAACGGTGCGGGCCCTATCCGTGCTGAGGAGGGCGCGAAAGATGACCAGGACACCGTGATAGCGGCGGTCAAGCCGGCTAACGGCAGAGGCTATCAGATTGACCTGCACAAAGGAGAGGTCAAATATGTCGGCGAGGATACCAAGATAGCGACATTAGAGAATATCGAACATGCGATAGGTCACCGTGAGACGAATGATATTCTGATTGGTGACGACAGGAATAACCATCTGGAAGGCGCCGGTGGGTCAGATACCCTGTCAGGTCACGGTGGGAATGACATTTTAAGCCTGAGCTCAGGGACCGCGACAGGAGGTGAGGGCATCGACAGCTATCGCATTTTACAAAACAACCGCGCCGCAGACACGCTGACCGAAATAGAGGTCAAAGAGACCGTGGGTCAACATGACACCAGCAACATCATATTAGATTATAACGCGGCCAATGTGATGAGCCTGTCTCTCAAGGACACAGAGTCGGGGGGCGACATGGTGTTGACCCTGAGAAATGATAACCAGAGTCTCACTGAGGTGAGATTCAAAAACATGTACGGCCCAGCACAAGGAAAGACGCGAGCCCTGCAGCATCATTATTTTTTGTACACCCGGGATGGCATGTTCATCACCGGGTTTCCTGAAACGCTCATGCAACAGGCGGATGGCCGATGGCCTGTGCCTCCCCTGATTTTAGATAACTTTCACCAAAAAGAGCTTTTGATGGGCACCGGCATGGCCCATCATTATGTGGTAGAGAATGCGGTTTTAAAACGGGACATCGTCATTCATCGTCATGTCATGCCTCATCATAAGGACGACCCTCTGATACAGGATAGAGTAGAAGTCCCCTGGTTGTTGCAAGAGACGGTATTCACCACAGACAAAGACGACGTGGTGCTGAGCCCTGTCGGCGATACCCACGCTAGTGTCCGTATCAAACATTTCATCAAAGAGGCGCCTGACCGTCCTCTCTCGTTAGTCGACCTCAATGGGGATGTCGCCGCTGTAGAGGTGAACGAAGAAGGTCTGGTCTCTATTGGCAGACCTGAGGGAACGGACCAAAATGACACGGTGAGGGTACGTCATGACAGCGCGCTGAAAAATAAGCGCCTGGATTTAGGGGCGGGCTCTCCTGTGCCAGTGAGCAAGGTCTCGGAGTCTGACTTGACAGCAGGAAGATTGCCTGAATCCATGGCGGGTTTTGCGTCATCACAAAGTGACTCACTGGCGTCTCAGGCAGAGCCTCTACACCGACACTGGAATCCACTGCAGGACAAGTCGCTCACACTGTAGTACACGCTTGATTGACTATGGCACTGTTAACAAACTCACTTAAAGACGCAAAAGTCACTCATAGCGAACAAAAAAATAAAACGGCTCACGGCTTTCTCGAATCAAATAAGCAAAAATAATGAGTTTTATTTTTACAAACAGACTTTGTTAACAGTGCTATATCTAATAAACTGAAATATATGAGAATCACTCTAATGAATCAGTTTGGGTGTAATAAAAATGACCAGTTCACGCCGTCGTTGTTGATTAACATCTTGTCTAAATAAAGCCCCCAAAAAAGGAATGTTTCCAAACCCCGGTACCTTATCGATTCGATGATTGTTTTTTTTCTGAAAAATGCCTCCAAGAACAATCGTTTCACCATGCTTTACTATAATTTGTGTGGTGATTTCCTGTTTATCGATCGCAAGAGTTTCTGCATTCCCACGTTTAATCGCCATACCTGGCATATTCTGACTGATTTTTAGTTTTAATCTAATTTTATCATTGCCTAATATGGTAGGAGTGACTTCCATCCCTAATACCGCTTCTTTAAATTCAATGCTGACATTCTCTTTTTTACCATTGATTTGATAAGGAATGTCGGTGCCCTGCTTGATACTGGCTGTTTGCTGGTGAGAAGTTATCAAGCGGGGACTCGCGATAATATCTACTTGATTTTCTTGTTCTAATGCACTGAGCTCAAGATCTAAAAGACGGCTATTAATGCTTGCAACCTGAAAATTTGCAGCAATTGCAGTGTTTTTTAGCGGTAAATTAATATTAAAATTTTTAATTCCAAGAGGGTTGCCCTTTTCCAAGGCATTCATGCCCCATCTAATACCTAATTCATATAAATTTTCACTGCTCATTGTCACAATATGAGCTGATAATTCTATTTGCCGTAAAGGAGAATCTATTTCTTTTAACCATTTTGTTAATCCTGCCAAAGATTGTGCTGTATCATGAATAAAAAGGTTATTGGTTCTTTTATCTGCTATCACATTCCCTTCTTGAGAAAGCAAAAAACCTCTGTTGGCACTTAAATTTTTTGCTACTTCCTCCGAGTCTGCATGTTGGAATGTAAAAATTAAATAATTCATTTTTTTTGATTGGGATTTTTTTTCGTTTTTTATCTGTAATTTTTCTATTTGTTTATTAATGATTTCCTGTTCTGTAAAAACCATAAGAATATTATCTTTACGCTCAATTCGTAATTGACTCATCCGTAAAATCACATCTAATGCATGTGACCAAGGAACCTCTATTAATCTTAGGCTTAGATTTCCCTGTACCCCTTTTGCAATGACCAAATTCAATTTTTGATAATCTGCTAAAGCTTGTAAAATAACAACCACAGGCGTGTCTTTAAATTCCATATTGACAAAAATATCTTTTTGTTCTTTAGAAAAACTCAAGCTGCTTAATAAAAATAAATAGGCTACGATAAAAATTTTTATTATTTTAATCATTAAATTTTAAACCTTTTTGATGATTTTCAATAATCTATGATATTCCTTAATCAAGGAAAAGTGCTATTTCTGATAAATTTTTTTCACAATGTTTGTGGATGTCTTTTTTTTCAGGATGATAAACGGAAATATAATTCATATTCATTCGATTTAGAGTAATTTTATTTATTTCCCAATTTGTTAAGATAAATTCTTTTGTTTTTAATTGATGCCATTCCCCATTTTGATTAATCACCCAAGCTTTATAATTATTTTCTTTACCTAATACACCTTTTAGTTTCCATTTTTTTATTTTATCCAAACCTTGATTGCAAGGTATTAATAAAAAAGGTTTAAACGGATCTCTTCTTGGTTCTTTATATTTAATATTTTCATTAGCAAAGCTATATTGAGTAAATACATGAACAATAAATAAAAAAATAAATTTATATTTTTTGTGGTTATTATTATTCATTCTTAATTCTCGTATTTATAGGTAAAATTTGTGTGATCTGAATAGTCATTTCAAGATTTTCTTTTTCATCAATGAGATCATGAAAATTTTTTGATTTATTAAATATATCTATTTTTTTAATTAAAATCGGAGGATTGTTTTTTAGTAATTCCACTAAAAAGTTGATGATTCCATAATAATCAGTATTAATGCAAGCTATCCAATTTTTATGTATAAAATTTTCTTTAATTTCTATTTTTTGTTTTTCCCAGTTGATAAGTTGGATGTTTAAATGATTAAATTTTTGATAAAAATCATTTTTTAAGCTGTTTTTTTTGTGTTCCATTTTCAATGAAAAAATGTTTTCTAATTTTAATATTTGTATTTCTTTTTCTAAAGAAAATAACTCAGGTAATAAAGATAATTTATTTTCAATTTTTTCGATCATTTTTTTTTGATTTAAAATTTCGTCTTTTTTTAGCTTCAATAGATTAAATATTATATGTAAATCAAATATATATACAATATAAATCAATATACCTAAAAAAAACCATTGATATAAAAAAATCTGCCATATTGGTCTATTAAAATAATTTTGAAATTTTTTATTCATGATTGATCGCTTTATAATGATAAAAACTCATTTATTGCTATAGTAAAATAAAATACCCCTTTTTTTTTCTGACTTACTTTCTGTAATTCAATATTATGGATCAATATTTTTTGACTTAATCCTTCTATAAAAAGTGCAATACTATTGTAATCATGACTGATTCCATCCAAAATCAATGTTTGATCTTTTTGTTTTATCTCTAATAACCAACAACGCTCTGGAATAAAATTTGATAATTGATTTAATAATGTTAAATAACTTTTTGTTTTTTGATATATATTTTCATAAATTTGTATGCTTGATTGTATGTCTTTCAAATCAATTAATCTTTGTTTAGTTTTATTATATGTATTTTGTAATTTTTCATGTTTTTTTAATAAAAAATGTAAAGTTATTTCTCTTTTTTGATATTCATTTTGCAAAAAAAAACGAATAAATAGAGTGACCGTTATGATGATGAGTATTTGTAGTAAAAAAAAACCGCTCCAAAAATAGCCACTTTTTTTTAGTTTATTCTCCCTCCAAGGTAAAAAATTAACCTGAAACATTAAAAATCCTTTGGACGTACAGCCAAACCACCTGCTAATGCAAAAGACATAGGTAACGCAGGTAATGGAGGTTGAAACTGTTTAAATGCTAAAAAAGGAGACCATGGAATGGTATTTTTAGGTGGATCTACCTCTAGCAGACCCGTGTAATAAATTTGAGACATCGGACGATATCCGTCTGAATAAACACAGCGGAGCTCTTCGATTATATTTTCTTGCGTTCCAGAAATTAAACCGTAGCGAAAAGGCGTGTTCAACGGTGATGTCCATAGCCATTCATTTTCCAACTGATGTAACAAAATATGTTCCTGTGATAATTTTGCTTCTGCAGCCATATAGCGTAAAGCACAAGGTGAAATGTCAATCACATTCGGTTTGAGTCCCGCATTTTCAAGACAATTTTTCCAGGCATTGATTTCTTGTTGATGAGCCGCTGTCATTAATAATGACGTGCGATTTTTTATTGGAGCTCGATAATCCAATGATAAGGTTTGATCATTAATTGCAAACTGCTTTTTGGCATTAAATTGAATAAATTCTCTGCAGGCTGGCTCTCTTAATCTTTTATCTGGCTTAGGAATACTTTTTTGTAAAATTCTTTGTGCAGGTAAATTAATACGTAATGAAATATTTTTTGGAAGGAGTTGAGCCAATAAACGAAAAACCTCAGTTAATTTTTCAGGCTTTTGTAAATTTCCGTTTTGTAGAACACCTTTATCAAGAGGATGATACCACCAATAGCGCACCTGCCAGCCATAACGGCGTTTTAAAACAGCAAGCGCGCGGACTCCGCTCATTTGAATATCTAAACCTACCTGCCATAGTGAAAAAAACATTTTTAGAGATCTCCATATCTTTTAAAAAATGAAAAAAAAATTTATCGGGGTTTTCTGTTAGGCCTTTATACTACGATGAATTTATTTATAAAATGTGATTGGGGGACTTAGTGCAGAAGCTTCTAAGAGGATCTGAAAATATTTTTTGTGATTTCTTTTCTTTACATAAAAATGCGAGTTTTATCGAAATTTTCTTCTGAAAGGGCCTCTGAAAAAAATGGGGTGTGGGTGTTTTTTTGAATTTTAGTTATGATTTGAATCATCAGGCTACGATTTTACAAAAAATCTATTATTTTTTTATTGCTTGCACATCTTTCTGTTTATGAAGACAATTTGTTGAAGCAAGTTTTTTAACTTTCATTTCAGATTCCAAAATATAAAAGGCCCATTATGAAATTACGGCATATCACTTTTCTTTGTGTTTTCAGTAGTATTTTTTTAATCACGGCCTCAGCATTTTCTAGCACGAACTTGACGGGGGCTGGCGCGACATTTCCTACTTCTTTGTATTCAAAGTGGGCAGATTCCTATCAAAAAAAGATGGGCGCTAAAATTAACTATCAGGGTATCGGCTCATCCGCAGGTATCAAACAAATTATTGCCAATACAGTTGATTTCGCGGCTTCGGATATTCCTTTAACGGAACAACAATTACTGAAAAATAATTTATTTCAATTTCCCACTGTGATTGGCGGGATCGTCCTGGCCATCAATATTCCTGGTATTAAATCAGCTCAGCTTATATTAGATGGTAAAGTGCTCGGAGATATTTATTTAGGTAAAATTAAAAAGTGGAATGATCCTGAAATTATAGCGTTAAATCCTGAGATTAAGATGATATTGCCTGATCAGGATATTGCCGTTGTGCGTCGTGCAGATGGCTCAGGCACGACTTTTGTTTTTACGCATTATCTTTCTAAAAAAAATCCTGAATGGAAAGCAAAAATAGGCGAGGGCTCTAATATTAATTGGCCAATTGGCTTAGGAGGGAAAGGTAACGATGGGGTCGCCGCTTTTGTTCAACGTGTACCTGGTTCGATTGGTTATGTGGAATACTCTTACGCGAAGCAAAATAATTTAGCCTACACTAGATTATTGTCTGCAAATAATCGGTCTGTTACACCAAATTTAACCAGCTTTGAATCGGCGGCAAAGGATGTTGACTGGACACACTCTTTTGCTCAGGATTTAACAGATCAAAAAGGAGATAATTCATGGCCAATCACAGCAGCAACGTTCATTCTGATAAAGAAAACCCCTAAAAAGACCAATGATAGACGTATCGATGTTCTCAAATTTTTTGATTGGGCTTATAGATATGGCGCTAAAGAGGCGCATGATCTTGATTATGCGACCTTGCCCGACTCTGTCATTAATCAGATACGTAAGGCATGGGAAACTCAGCTGTAAGAATAAAAATGGTCAAGCTTTTTTTAAAGCTTAATTAATTCTCAAACAAATATAAAAAATAAGCGAAAAAAGGCAGTATTTTTTGTCTGTGATCTGTCTTGTATAAAAATGTTTTTAATAGAGAAAAAACAAGTATTTTGAACTCATTTTTAACAACTGCAGTCGGACATAAAAAATTTCATGTCTATTTTACACTTGATCTTTGTAAAAATAATGGTTTGCTTGCGATGGAAATTATACATGGTTAAGTCCAGTCTTTCGGTGAAATTACCCAATAAATACGGGGATATTGTTTTTAGTACTTTGGTAAAACTGGCCGCTTTTTTCACTCTTTTTTTGTTATCCGGGATCATCCTATCGTTGCTTTTGACTTCTTGGCCTAGCATAGAAAAATTCGGATTTTCTTTTTTTTGGACCAAAGAATGGAATCCTCCTGCTGATCATTTTGGTGCTTTAGTTCCCATTTACGGAACGATAGTGACATCGCTCATCGCTATTGTGATTGCCGTCCCGGTCAGCTTTGGCATCGCGTTGTTTTTGACAGAGTTAGCGCCCAATTGGTTAAAAAGGCCATTAGGATTGGCAATTGAACTTTTGGCGGCTATTCCTAGTATTGTGTATGGAATGTGGGGCTTGTTCGTTTTTTCACCGATATTCGCTCAATATTTCCAAGAGCCTGTCGCTGATGTTGTTTCAGGAATTCCTATTATTGGAATGTTGTTTTCAGGCCCTGCCTTTGGCATTGGTATTTTAGCTGCAGGGGTAATTTTAGCTATTATGATCATTCCCTATATTGCTTCTGTGATGAGGGATGTTTTTGATCAAACACCTATTATGATGAAAGAATCTGCCTATGGTATTGGATGCACAACCTGGGAAGTCATCTGGCATGTTGTGTTGCCATTTACAAAAAACGGAGTGATTGGTGGGATCATGTTAGGCCTTGGGCGAGCACTCGGCGAAACAATGGCAGTCACCTTTATTATCGGGAATACCTATCAATTAAACAGTTTTTCATTATTCATGCCGGGCAATAGTATTACCTCCTCCATAGCAAATGAATTTGCTGAAGCTGAATCGGGTTTACATACTGCCGCGTTGATGGAATTAAGCCTGATTTTGTTTTTCATTACATTTATCGTGCTCACCCTATCTAAATGGATGATTTCACGCATATCTAAAAAAGAAGGGCATTAGATGAAGGAAGCTCATCAGAATATAAAAATAAAGCATCCGCTGACTTTGATGGCAACTCGAACTAGAAAGCAAGCTTGGCGCCGTAATAAAAATAAAATGGCTTTGTTACTTTCAATGATTACGATGATTTTTGGATTGTTTTGGTTAATATGGATCCTTTTTTCTACTGTAGTC
Organism: Candidatus Hamiltonella defensa 5AT (Acyrthosiphon pisum); assembly: GCF_000021705.1. Taxonomy (NCBI): domain Bacteria; kingdom Pseudomonadati; phylum Pseudomonadota; class Gammaproteobacteria; order Enterobacterales; family Enterobacteriaceae; genus Candidatus Williamhamiltonella; species Candidatus Williamhamiltonella defendens. Next base: position 2,028,535 of record NC_012751.1, on the reverse strand, counting down.
AAAGGTATGGATGGCATGTCTTTCGCTTTATTTACTGAGATGACCCCACCTCCGAATACAGAGGGAGGGGGTTTAGCTAATGCGATTATGGGCAGTATTTTGTTAATTTTAGGAGCCACTTTGGTAGGCACCCCATTGGGGGTCATGTCAGGCATTTATTTGGCAGAATATGGTCGTAAATCTCGTTTGGCAGAGATGATTCGTTTTATCAATGATATTTTATTGTCAGCTCCTTCAATTGTGATCGGCCTTTTTGTTTATACTTTTGTCGTGACTCGAATGGAGCATTTTTCTGGATGGGCGGGGTTGATTGCGTTGGGATTACTACAGATCCCAATTGTGATACGTACCACTGAAAATATGCTCACTTTGGTACCCGATAGTTTGAGAGAAGCGGCTTATGCAGTGGGCGCTCCTCAATGGCGTATGATTTTTTCTATCACGTTGAAGGCGTCTATTCCCGGTATTTTGACCGGTATTCTTTTGGCAATTGCTCGTATTTCCGGAGAAACCGCACCCCTACTGTTTACTTCGTTGTCTAATCAATTTTGGAGCACAGATTTAAGTCAACCAATTGCTAATTTGCCGGTTACCATATTTAAATTTGCGATGAGCCCTTTTTCTCAATGGCAACAGTTAGCTTGGGCGGGCGTGTTATTGATTACGTTTTGTGTGTTATTTTTAAATATATTAGCGCGCATCATTTTCTCTAAAAAGAAGAAAGCTTAAAAACTATGATATTAGGCTTTTATCTTGAATTATGAGTGGATATTAAATATGACGACTTTATTTTTAAGAAAGAAACAAATTTTTACGGAACTCTTATGCTTACTATACAAATGCACTACAAAAAAATGTCATCAAAGAGATGAGTCTTAATTATTATGCTTACTGACATCAGCAAAATTCAGGTGCGTTCTCTTAATTTTTATTACGGAAAGTTTCAGGCGCTAAAAAATATTTCTTTAGATATTACTCGAAATCAAGTCACGGCCTTTATAGGGCCCTCAGGCTGTGGCAAATCAACTCTATTACGCACCTTTAATAAAATGTATCAATTGTATCCAGAGCAAAGAACAGAAGGCAGTATATCGTTGGATGGTCAAAATATTCTGACCGATAAACAGGATATTGCCTTGTTGCGAGCAAAAGTCGGGATGGTTTTTCAAAAACCAACGCCTTTTCCCATGTCTATTTACGATAATATTGCATTTGGAGTCCGGCTCTTTGAGAATCTTTCACGCGTTGAAATGAATGAGCGAGTTGAATGGGCGCTGACTAAAGCCGCACTCTGGAATGAAATTAAAGATAAACTACAACAAAGTGGCTATAGTTTATCCGGGGGACAACAGCAAAGATTGTGTATTGCACGGGGGATTGCCATCCGACCCGAAGTCTTATTGCTCGATGAGCCCTGTTCTGCTCTTGATCCGATTTCTACCGGTAAAATAGAAGAACTGATCAGTGAATTAAAATCAGACTACACCGTAGTCATCGTGACTCATAACATGCAACAGGCAGCTCGCTGTTCTGATTACACCGCATTTATGTATTTAGGTGAATTAATTGAATTCAGTGATACAGATATTTTGTTTACTACGCCGAAAAAAAAACAAACAGAGGATTATATTACAGGAAGGTATGGCTAACTTAGGGCACTTTATGAACGATCTTAATTTAGACAAACATATTTCAGGACAGTTTAATGCTGATCTTGAGGGAATTCATACTCAGGTACAGTCCATGGGACAATTAGTCAAAAAACAATTGACTGATGCTATTAGAGCGATGCACGACCAAGATATGCAATTAGCAAAAAAAGTGATCAAAGCAGATAAAAAAGTGAATGAAATGGAAATGAAAATCGATGAAGACTGCGTCCTTATTATCGCAAGACGTCAACCTATTGCAAAGGATTTACGTTTAGTGATAGCGATTATAAAAATTATTTCAGAATTAGAACGTATTGGAGATGTCGCTGAGAGAATTTGCTCTACGGCGTTTAAAACATTATCTGATCAACAAAAATCAGTTGTTTTAGCCAGTCTTGAATCTTTAGGTAAACACACTATCCAGATGCTCGGCGACGTTCTCGATGCTTTTACAACCATGAATCTTAATATGGCCATCAAAATTTATCAGGAAGATGAAAAGGTAGATCAAGAATATGAAGGAATAGTGCGCCAATTAATGACCTATATGATGGAAGATACCCGCACTATCCCCAGTGTGATCACTGCGCTTTCTTGCGCTCGTTCCATCGAACGGATAGGAGATCGCTGCCAAAATATTTGTGAGTTTATTGTTTATTATGTTGAAGGACAGGATATTCGTCATAAGGGTGGGAATGAATTAAAAAAGCTGTTATCCAGGTAACATCATCATTCATAAATAATATAGCTTGAATGATCGATATCCAGTTATCACCCTATGCTATTTGTTGATCGTCTCCAATAATATACAGTCATTTTTAATAGATTTTTGAAATGATCTTGCAAAAGGTCTATTGGGATAGGTCATGGAATTAGTCAATAGCTCCTATGAATTAATTACTTTACTCTTTTTATTATCTATTTTTCCATTACTGGTCGTGATGGGGACTTGCTTTTTAAAGTTGTCGGTCGTTTTTTCTTTATTACGTAATGCATTAGGTGTGCAACAAACACCTCCGAATATTGCTATCTACGGTTTGGCTTTGGTATTGACGATTTTCATCATGGCTCCGGTCGGTTTGGAGGTGAATGAAAGCTTAAAAGGAGAAAAATTATCACAGGATTTTGGCACTTTTGTCGAGCAAATTAACAGCAAAGCGCTCGATCCTTATCGTCAATTTCTTCTTCATAACACCTCATCGGAGCAAATCAATTTTTTTTCCGATATGATTAAAAATAATTGGCCAAAAAAGTACCGTGATAAAGTTGCTTCAGATTCATTGCTGATATTAATGCCCGCTTTTACCGTAAGCCAGCTTATTGAGGCCTTTAAAATAGGTCTATTACTTTATCTTCCTTTTGTGGCCATCGATTTGATCGTGTCCAATATTCTATTGGCGATGGGCATGATGATGATGTCACCTATGACCATTTCATTACCTTTCAAAATACTTATTTTCCTTCTGGTGGGAGGTTGGGACATGATATTGGGGCAATTGGCAGGATCTTACCGATGAGTAATGCCATTATTATTCAATTAACCACTCAGGTACTTTGGATTGTTTTAATTCTTTCGATGCCTGTTGTGGTAGTGGCCTCATTAGTGGGTTTGATGGTCAGTTTATTTCAAGCGTTGACACAGATTCAGGATCAAACATTACAATTTTTAATTAAATTATTGGCAGTTTGCCTGTGTTTGCTGATGAGCTATCACTGGATGGGAAGTACCATGCTGAATTATACCCATCAAGTTTTCTTACAAATTGGGAATATGCACCAATAAAATGGCTGAATATATTCCTTGGCTGACCGCCCTCGGACTTGCGATGGCTCGCCCCTTAGGGGTTTTGTTGATTTTTCCTGTATTCACGACTCACAGTTTAGGTAGTTCTCTGTTGCGTAATGGGTTATTGGTGGCGATCGCTTTGCCTATCACTCCCATCACCATTTCTTCTTCTTTAATACATTCTCACATATTAATTCATTGGTGCTTCGCTATCATGATGGAGCTGGTCATCGGTGTCACCATAGGTTTCTTTGCTGCGTTGCCATTTTGGGCGATTGAAATGGCCGCTTCTTTAATAGACACCATGCGTGGCGCGACTATGGCCAGTGCTATTAACCCTACTATGGGAATGCAATCCTCTGTTTTCGGCATTTTATTTAGCCAGGTTTTGTCTGTACTATTTTTAATTGCAGGGGGATTTAATTCATTATTGAGGGTAATTTATGGTTCTTATGACCTATTATACCCAGGAGAAAAAATTCTATTTTTTGGAGAAAAATTATTTAGCTTTATAAAAATGCAGTGGGGATTAATGTTCGAACTTTGTTTTAACTTCGCTTTACCTGCATTGTTAGTGATGCTAATAACAGACCTTTCGTTAGGGCTTATTAACCGTTCCGCACAACAACTTAATGTTTTTTTTCTTGCCATGCCTATCAAGAGCATTATGGCCCTTTTTTTATTGCTGATCAGTTTGCCTTTTGCATTTCACCATTATTTGAATGAAATTAAACATATTGAAAAAAATATGACCTATCTGGTTAAAATTTTAAAGAGCGGCTGATCATGCCTGAAAAAAACGAAAAACCTACAGAGAAACGCATAAAAGAATCCCGGGAAAAGGGAGAGGTCATTAAAAGTGTCGAAATTACTTCAGGCACACAATTGGCCATTATTCTCATTTATTTTTCATTAGTCGGGCCTAATCTAGTGAATTTGATGGGTCTTTTAATTACCAGTAGTATAAAAAAATTAGATAAACCTATAGGCATTGCGGTACTCGATCTGACCTCTGAAATAGCCAGTGTGTTTTTACAGATTATGGGAGTATTAGGAGGGGGATTAGCATTAGCGACCATACTGGTCGTTATGTCACAGGTTGGCCCTCTACTCGCAATCAAAGCAATCGGTTTTAAAGGCCAACATATCAATCCTATCAGTAATTTTAAAAATTTGGTCTCCCTCCGCAGCTTGTTTGAAATTTGTAAATCATTATTTAAAGTGATTTTAGTCTCTTTAATTTTTGCTTATCTACTTCGCGAATATGCACCTACCTTTGGATATTTATCGTATTGTGGCACTCATTGTGCTTTTCCGATATTTGGTACTTTAATGCAATGGTTGCTGGGATCTTTGCTCGCGTGTTACGTGATATTTGGTATCTTGGACTACAGCTTTCAGCATTATAACACCATGAAAAAAATGAAAATGTCCCGTGAAGAAATCAAACGTGAATACAAAGATACCGATGGTGATCCTGAAATAAAATCTAAACGTCGAGAATTACAACAGGAAATTCAAAGCGGAAGCCTCTCTAATAAAGTCAAAGGCTCAACCGCAGTGATTAAAAATCCCACTCATTTTGCGGTGTGTTTATTTTATCATCCAGAAGAAGCGCCACTACCTATCGTGCTTGAAAAAGGAAAGGGAACAAGGGCTCAGACCATTATTAAATTAGCCGAAAAATTTGATGTGCCAGTGGTTGAAAATGTGAGACTCGCGCAAATGCTACATAATGAAGTGAATTGTGATGAAATTATCCCCGAGCATCTTTTTGAACCTGTGGCGGCGATATTACGTTTTGTCTTAAATTTAGAATATCAAGCCGATGATGAATCAACATAATGATAAGACTTTAGTCAGCGTAGAAGGCCTAGTCTGAGCATATTTTCGTGAGCACAAATTTCTTGAAAAAATTAATCATCATAATGCCGCTTTGCGATGTATCTGGGGCGCATCAAATTTTCAACGGATAAAATATTATCTAGCTCCGCTTCTGTGAGTAAGCCTTTTTGTAATACAACCTCACGAACACTTTTACCCGTTTTTGCGCACTCTTTACCAACGATATCTCCATTATGGTGTCCAATAAAAGGATTAAGATAAGTCACTATACCGATAGAGTTGAGAACAGAATGTTCACAAACCTCCTTATTGGCAGTGATACCTTTTATACATTTTTCTTTTAAATTCTGACAAGCGTTCGTCAGAATCTGAATAGATTCAAACATAGCCTGAGCAATGACGGGTTCCATTACGTTTAATTGAAGTTGGCCCGCTTCTGCCGCCATGGTCACACAAATATCATTACCAATCACTTTGAAACAGACTTGGTTGACCACCTCTGGGATCACAGGATTGACCTTCGCAGGCATAATGGAAGAGCCTGCTTGTAGTTGAGGTAAATTAATTTCATTTAATCCCGCTCTAGGGCCTGAAGATAATAAACGTAAATCATTACAAATTTTTGACATTTTCACCGCTAAACGCTTTAGCGCACTATGCACCATGACATACGCACCGCAGTCTGAAGTGGCTTCGATTAAATTATCTGCAGCTACAAATTTTAATTGAGTCAGCTCACACAATTTTTTAATCACCAGCACCTGGTAACCTTCCGGTGTGTTTAAGCCGGTACCAATCGCTGTAGCCCCTAAGTTAATTTCTAATAATAGTTTTCTGGTGCGCTCTAGATTTTTTATTTCTTCATTAAGCAAAACTTCAAAAGCCTTAAATTCCTGGCCTAATGTCATAGGAACAGCATCCTGCAACTGGGTGCGGCCCATTTTTAGAATGTCGAAAAATTTTTTTGCTTTTTTACCAAAGCTTTGATGTAACTCTTTAATTGCGATGATCAATTTTCCAATAGAAACATAAACCGCAAGGCGAAACCCTGTAGGATAAGCATCATTTGTAGATTGAGATTGATTGAGGTGATCATTAGGATTAAGGTGCTCGTATTGGCCTTTTTGATACCCCATAAGCTCCAACCCAATGTTAGCAAGTACTTCATTCGTATTCATATTCAAGGAAGTCCCGGCACCACCCTGAAAAATATCTACAGGGAACTGATCCATGCATTTTTGGTTAATTAGAATTTCATCACAGGCTTTTATAATGATATCAGCAACTTCGCGAGAAAGTGTACCTAGCTCACTGTTCGCCATGGCGGCGGCTTTTTTTACCATCACCATTCCATGAATAAGTTCAGGCACGTCGCTAATCTTGTGACTACTGATCTGAAAATTGTCAATGGCCCTTACGGTATGAATCCCATAATAAGCACTATTGAGAACGGGTCGTTTACCTAAAAGGTCTTCTTCTATACGAAAGCTTTTTTTTGTCATCATTATCATTCTCTTAATGAGGTATCTGCATTCGAAGAGTCTGACGACTCTGCCAGTAAAAAAATAAGGTAATTTCACTTTAAATTTTCTATTAGCCTAGTCACATCAGTGACAAAAAGAAATCAGGTTTTAATAAATATTATGATTAAAAGCTCAACAATTTGTAAAAATTTCTTTCGCAATAGAGCTCTTGCAAAAAAACTATAGGCTGTGCTTTTGTATTGAAGATGAAAAAAGAAGGGATGAAATGTCAATTCATTTGTCATTGGTGGCCCCTGCTGGACTTGAACCAGCGACCTAGCGATTATGAGTCGCGCGCTCTAACCAACTGAGCTAAGGGGCCTAAATGAGGCCGGCATTATACGGTATTATTATCGAGGAGGTCTAGATCTAAGCAGTTCAGAATTTTTAGATGAGTTGGTTTCAATTCAGCCTTGCCACACAAAGATGATTCATGGCTTCCAGGTGTTTGCATCGTCAAAAAGTCACGCATCGTACAAACATCTTGCTTCGTTTGCTAACAGTTGGCGTTTTCGGTCAATGCCCCAACGATAACCAGACGGCGTACCATCGGTACGAATGATACGGTGACAAGGAATGACCACCGCCAGGTGATTGGAGGCACAAGCGTTTGCTACCGCTCGCACCGCATCGGGGCGGTGTATTTTTCTGGCCATATCTCGATAACTCAGTGTCTCCCCAAACGGGATATCTCGTAATGCCTGCCAGACGCTCAGCTGGAATAGAGTCCCCTGAATATCGAGCGGAAAAGCTATTTTATCCATAGGTGAATCAATAAAATGACTCACCTGTCCTAAGTGCGGTTTAAGTAATCCATGATTTTCCAGCAACGTCTCTCTGGTGAAAATCGCTTTGAGTTCATTCATCAGCAATGTCTCGTCATCTCCCATCAGGATAGCACATACCCCGAATGCGCTTTGAGCAACTAAAACTTTACCCAATGAACAACCCCCAACAGAAAAATAGATACTCATGGTAGGCTTCCCTCGAACAAAATTTTCTCAAAAGTAGTGGATAACGTGCTGTTTTCCCAACCTGCTTTCTTGCGTGAGAACTGTAACGATCCTGTTTTTGATTCGATTGAGCAGTTAAATTTGTTTAGTGCTGATTTAACAAAGTATTAATGATGCTTACTGCAGATGCTACATTCAGGAATGCGTACTGATTGAATGATTTTGTGAACACTTTTCAGTGAACACATCTGTTGCTCGTTTTGTTCTTCACATGCAGGCAAAGCCAGGTCCACTTGAACAGGCGGATTTTCTAGTGATAACTGGCTCATATTCCTCATTTGCTCTAATGTCTGATAGACGATAGATATCTTTATCCATTGTGTGTTGTCACTTATACGAACCCAACGTTCAAAAACAAGTTCTCCGCCTGGGGGAGTGTTGTCAGGCTGACCAGAAAGCTGCCATTTCATCCCTAACGCACCACCAATATTCGCAATATTCGTGTCGTGTCCAGCGATAAACAGCAAAGACGCAGGGAGTGTAATGCCGTCAACATTTTTACCTTTATTCCCCGGAGTCAGTGCCATCAGTATTAAATCTAACAAAGGCGTTGCGCGGTGGCGGGCAATATAAGGCATTCGCTGCAGAAGATCGAATTGAGCATTATGTAAACTCAGCAATTGATCCCACTCTTCCCTACTGGAAATTTTCCCCCAGGCGACATGAGACATCCCTTGGGCCTGTTGTAAAAGAAAAATCTCAGTCAACATTGAAGCAAGGCCAGGTGCACCACTGAGTGACACATTATCTCTATGAACCTGGAGGCCAGCTGGGAGAGCGTTTATAAGCGTGCAGGATTTTCCTGGTGGATTGTTTTTACAAAAATCAGAGTGTGCGAAATTTAAAACGTTCTCTAGAACAGAAAAAGCCGGCTGATTCTTTTGAGTAAAATGTTCCAAAGATCCCCCTGCACGCATAAGAACACCCAGCTTCACATGCCCCTCATCCATATGACAGACACCTGCTTTTATTGGATTAAAAAGAGGGGCTTTTTTGTTGAAAATTGGCGGGTCATGTATTGCTAAAGAACATGATGGCATAAACCCTGAAAGAAAAGCTTCTCCTGTTTTTCGTGTTCTCTGGTCTATATCAGCAAGAACAGAAACTTCGTCTTTTGTTGGGCATTTGCCTTCCTGAAACAGACCTTCATTGACAAGTCTGAGATGTTGATATCTCCCCATAAATGAAACCAGTTGCCCTCCACGGGGAGTCATCCATCCATAAGGAACCTCCCAAACAGGCCATTTATTAGGCGTCACCCTTTGCATTAAAGGCGTGAATTTGGTGGGCGCTCTTACGCCATGCCGACTGACAATGACGACACTTTCCAGCGTCAACCTACTGAAATGCTGAGCATGGAGCGGAAAAGAAATCAATAGGACAGTGAGATATACGATCCGATTGATGTCTGACAGTATGTTAATGACGATTTTCGCTCACCCCTGATTGGTTAAAGTGGATTTGTTTTGGTTTGATGATTTTTGTTGTTTGATGCCTTTCTGCCATTGTTTTTTCTGGCCTCACCACAAGTTTCGCACTTGATTTAGTGAGACAAAACAGGTTCACTCAGCCGATGCCTGCTATAACATCATGTTGATTGCCCTAATACTGATAATGAACCCCCGCTATTTTTTTGCGGCGAGTTTTCGCTATAGCTAAACGACATAAGAATAGTTACATAATATGTTCTGAAAACAAGGTATTGATGTCGCATTGAAGTTCTCTTCTTTTTCTTTTAGCTTGAGCCCATGTGTGCTCAATAGGGTTGAACTCGGGCGAATAAGGAGGCAAATATTCAATAGAATGACCGGCGTTGAGAATGGCGTGTTGAATATCTTTTCGCTTGTGGAAAGAAGCGTTATCCATCATCATCACGCACGGATGAGGAAGAGCGGGTAGGAGCAGCTGAGTGACCCAGGCATAAAAAACATCGCTGTTAATGGAGCAGTTAAAGAGGCCCACCGCGATGAGAGTGACCCCTAATAAGGCACCAATGACGTTAGTGCGGCCCTTAGCCTGCCAATCGTGAGTCCCAAAACAGCGTTGACCTCGTGTAGCGTATCCGTAGAGGCGGGGCATATCGTGAGCAAAGCCGCTCTCATCGAGATAAACCAGAGATTTACCCTGCTTTTGATACCCCGCGATTTTTTCCTGGAACCCCTGTCGTGCCTCTTCGTTTGCCTTGGGATGACGCAGAGTTTTTTTTATAGGTCAGACCCCATCTTTTCAATGCTTGCCAGATGGCTTTGGGGCACACCCCGAAACGGGCCGCCCGTTCCCGTTGATAGCTATCTGGATACTCTGCCACATCTTTGATAAACGCCTCTTTATCCATCTTGCCTCGACGCGGACCCGAGGGTTTCGGTTCTATTCGCTTGAGCCAACGCCTGAGAGTATCTGTACCTACGTGAAAACGCTTCGCCGTTGCTCTGATGCTCAGTCCTTCTTTCTCTCGAATACTCAGGACTTTTTGACGAAAATCCACTGAATAACTCATAGTGACCTCATGCTAATTAGTTCTTTATATTGTAACTAAAATTAAATCGCTTAGCTATAGCACAGTATCATCGGCCATCAATCAACAGAGCCTTGCTTTGTCTACCCAAGGTGCCATAAGCGCCCACAGTTCTTCAGGGCGAAACTCGTGGCTGTATTGAAATGTATTTTTCTATTAAATAAAACATTTTTAATCAATAAACTTAAAAAATATAAGAAATAATAATCGAAAATCACTTTAATGCACTAAAATAACGGTTAAAGTCAGTTCGCATTAAATTTTAATAAGAAATCTAGGATAGATAAAAAGCTTAAATAATGAAAATCATATATTTTGATTCAAAAAAATATTGATTCATCAACATGAATTTTTTAAAAAAAGCGTTTTTTTAATTTTAAGATAAGGAAAACAAACCGTGTTTATACATACCTTTTTTACACAACTTTTTTCTCCTGCCACAGCCATAAAACAACTCCCAGAAACTGAACTGAAATTGACACCCCAAATTTCAAAATATGAGAAAAAAATGAATTTTAATCTCGGTGAAAACAATCAATTAAACATTGAAATTTATGGGGAAAAAACTTTAAATTTTTGGAAATCACTGACGCCTCGCAGAGCAGTTTGGTTCAATACTGGTAAAGATAGTGACGGAGAAGATATTTATACCAACATACGTAAACTTCCTACAGACCAATTTGAATTAGAACTCAAACACCATATTAAGTCTAAATTCATCCGGGTTTTTAAGAATTTTCATCAAAATTCTGGTCAAATAAAAAGCTCGCATGCTACCTTGAAATTATACCTTCATGAAAACGAAAGTGATTATATTGATGCAATGATGAATCAAGAAAAAACATTGGGGAGTGATACCTATCACATCAATGTCTTCGCTGATAGTCTCGTCGATTACTGTGATTCAAAATTCGATCTTTTAATTTCCTCTTTTTCTGATGCTTTATCAAGGGGTTTGACTCAAAAAGAGAATTTGAGAAAAACGCTTCTCAGTAAAATTGAGAAGCGTTTCTCAAAAAAAAGCTGTGCTGCTCATCTTTCCGAAGCAGCATTCACTAAAAATAATTTATATCAAGATATTCCTATCGATACGTCTAATGTGCGTGATATGTTTTACACAAAATTTTTAGATAAAAATCTTCCCAAAGAGACACGTCAAGTTTTATTTGAAATTTACGAAACAATAAAAAATAGAGATAAAGCGAACCAAAATTTATATAAACAAGCTTCCAGCATAAAAGACGATTTAAGAGAAAACCCTAACAAAATTAATCAAATAATTAATGAAAATGTCCAACAAATTGAAACCACAAACAATGAAGTCTATGAAGTAAAAATAGACAGAGTTAAAAAAACAATTGACATTATACCAAAAAACATAAAACCTGATTTCACACTTAAAGAAGTGTATGACATGTTAAAAAAAGAAAATATTTCTACTTCTGATTTTAACATAAAAGAGTTAATAAATCTGGCCTGTCAGGAAGGTTTACGTGAAGCAAATCGTCGATCCTCTTTCATGTCCACAAACATCAATGAAATATCAGAAGCGATGTCAACTCTTGCTTGTCACGGTCACACAGTTCCTGTTTCGGATTTTGGCGATCACGGTTTTCAAGAAAAAGCCACTCACCAGTATACTCCAACTGTAGTGCCAATCTAAAATTAGCTCTGTTCATTGATCGACGTTGATCCCAAGACGGGGGAAATAGACTGGCCGGAAGTGCCGAAGGGCCAAGATAAATAGACCTGTAACCAGATTTGGGTACAGGCTCGTTTTATTTTTCTGACCGCTTAAGAATGGCGTTATTCGGTTACTCATCAAGAGGGCTGTCTTTATGAATGTCAGACAGTTCTATGAGTTTGAGGCATAGCACTGTTAACAAAGTTATTTTAATTATAGATTGAAATTAATATTATTTTTAAGATTTTAAAAAAGGCGTTTAAACAAAATCTTCAACAGGCTCCTATTTGTGTTTATCATTAGATTAGAAATATTTAAATCCAATGCATCTACTAATCTTTTCTCAGTTCCTGTTTCATCAGGTAAATTCTTCTCCTGCAGAACTCTAAATTTAACATCTTTTTTATTGATTCCAGAAAATAGAAGTGTCATTTCTGTATTATTCCTATAAAGAACTTCAGATTCACTATTATTAAACATAGATGCGTCACTAATATCCATACCTGATTTACCGAAAATGACTGATATTGACCCACGAGTTTCAGCCGAAAGAGATTTACTAAACCTTTGAGCGACTTGGAATTTACGGGACGTTGAAAGATATCCTGTATCACTCGTAGATTCTCCTTCTGAAATTTTATCAAAACTATCAGGACCGTTCACACCTCTGTAAGTCTTTTCCAGTTTTTGATTATCAGATTTTACCTCAAAAGCAGAACTAAGCCCCTGATGAACAGAAGGTATCTGCTTCATTCATAACTTCACCATTTCTCAGAGCTTCATTTACTGTAATGTGTGCGGCACCACAGTAAAACCATACTGCTGTTTTTTCGACATTAAGAGGAAATGATGCCTTCTCAAAGCCCTTTTCCCGTAATATTCAGTAAAAAGTTTTTCAAGGAAATTTTTGTCTAAACTTTTACTTTCTGTTTGAAGCTTTTTATTTTTGCCATTCAACGTAGTAACAACATTTTTAGGCACTTCTGAAGAATCAGAGATTGTTTTTGCTCCAATTGTAGGATCAACAGCCGCATTTGAAGAAACTGAACTGGAAGGATTAGGCACTAAAGTATGATTATCCCCGCTCTGAATAGAGGTATGATGAGTGCCACGTGTCGAATTATCTTTGACACTTTTTTCTTTTGCATTTAAAAATTCAGGATTTGTGGCTGTTTGGATTGCTTTTAAGTATCCTTCGTCTTTTTTTTTGCATTCTTTTGCGGCTTTGGCGTAAAATTTGTTTTCGCTGTTTGAAATAAGATTTAATGATTCTTTTGATCTGCTTTCAACTGTGAGCGTGTTTAACGCTAGGCCTGCCATTGATTTTCCGGTCTCTTTTGAATAGGCGCCGTTTCCTGACACAACAGATTTTATATAGGTCTTTAAGTTTTTGATCCCTACAAAAAATTTTTTGAACTGTTGCCAGATCCCTGTTTTTGCTTTTTGAGACTGAATTGAATTTTTAGTCGTTCGATTGGAACTTAGGCAATTTAGACATAAAAATAAACTCATAATACTTACCTTTTTTTATGTTTTATGCTGTTAAATAAATTTAGGGTATTTTACGTTTTTAAATTAAAAAAAATTACAAAAAGCGCTCATTTTTACGGGTGGTCAAAAAACAACTTATAAAAACATCGGGTTATATGGCGCTGTTAAAGATTGTTGTTATTAAATTTTATGGCTAACGCCTTATAAGTTGATTGAATCATCTAATTAATAGATTTATATAAAATGATTTTTATAAATCAAAAAGTATCATGTAATATCGAAAAAGCTATATTTTTATAATAAATATAAAGCAAATAAGTGGACATTAATGTTAAATTTTCGTGATAAAAAATCACCGGTTTTTGCCAATGAAGTTACAGCACATCAATATGGGGTTGTTGCCAAAGAGAAGGGTTTTTATGGAGAGCTTCCCCAGAAGATTAAACGAAAAGATGTTACCAATAAAGAGACTCTAAGCTTGACAGAAGGAAAACACGGAGAGGAACTGTATAATATTTTTTTTGCAAAACCCCCGAATGGAAAGTCGACAAAACGAATAATGGATAATTTTGGTTTGCATGCAACAGCGGTTAGGCGCGTAGATTATGATGAAAATCACAAAAAACATAATCATATCTGACATTTGTCTTGGCGTTGAAATAAACTTCAATGGTCTTCCAAGTGCGTCCCCTTTACATGAATTTTCGTACTGAACCCCGTGAAACTCTTGCCCCCTCTTGCTCCCGATGAATGCTGATGAGCACGAATAATCGTTACATCAATCATAGCCCATTCGTGATCGCCCTCTTTTTTTAACACCTCAACTATTTCATTGAAGTGCACTTTACTTAACCCAGCGGCTATAGCGATTATAGACACTTTTCCAGTCCCCATAATCAGGCGGTAAATCCCTCTACGGCGCACCCGTCCTTATAATCCAGCAGACCGCCTCTAAAAATAAACGGTCATCCTTTCCATGTCTGCCTTTAGGCGCGGGTAAGAATTGATATAGTGTTTCCCACATATTTTCATCAATAACCTTTCTCGACACCTTTCAATACTCCACATTTTAACTCAGAGGGCTTTTTACTATTCTCCATCCTATTATCAAAGTTTCAGGACACTATCTATGAAAATAAGATTTATTGGTAAAAATTTTCCGGGGAATTTTTGAAATTGACCGTAATTTTTATGTTGGTTATTTGCTTAATAATGATTAATTCTGTTGAATCTATTAGAATTTAATGTCAGACATATTGTCATCACCGAAAACACAGACTCTAAGCGACATTGAGGCGAATATTCGCATTTTTACTGTCAACTGGCTTCGGTTTTTTACCAATGAGGAAAAACCACAAACCGTATTCGAGGCTACAGCATTAGGGCGGGGGACCGAGAGTTCAGTAAGACACGGAAAACTGGATTCTCAGAGTAAAATCGGCAAATCAGGAATCTTAGGTTTAATAATATTATTTATTTAACCTTCTATGATTTCTCCTGACTTTTTATCAGTAAAACTCAATGCGGCAGAATTAATACAGTAACGCTGCCCCGTTGGCTTTGGGCCATCTGGAAAAACGTGACCTAAATGAGCATCACAATGGGTGCAACGAACTTCAATACGTTTCATACCATGAGAAAAATCATGATTGTATTTTATGACTTGAGCATGAATCGTTTCATTAAAACTCGCCCACCCACACTTAGAATCGAATTTATTGTCTGAAGAAAAAAGAGGGGTATCACAACACAAACAACTATAAATTCCCTCTTTTGTATTATTTAACAACTTTCCTGAAAAAGGGGGTTCTGTTCCAGATTGTTGCGTGACATGATTTTGTATATGGTTTAATTTTTTTGTTTTCATCTTTAATTCTTAATGTATTTGTACATGATAAAATTTGCAGATAAATCTTTAATATTAAATGTTTATATTCAACCTCAATCCAGGTTTGATAACATCGTGGGCATTCATCACAATGAAATTAAAATAAATCTGACTGCCTTGCCCGTTGATAATAAAGCAAACAAACATTTAATCCATTTTCTTTCTAAAAAGTGTAAAGTGGCCAAGAGCCATATTATGATTGAAAAAGGACAGCTATCACGTCATAAGCAAGTTCGTATTGTTGAACCTAAAGTCATTCCTGTAGAAATCAAACAAATTTTAGCGGATAGAAATAAATTATAATTGATTGTGCGAGTTTACCCCTGCTACGTATGGGTAGTGTTCAAAATGCTTGAATACATGTCATGTCCTCTAAAATAGACTTTTTTCTGAAAAAGACATATTAATATACCTTATGTATTTTTTATCATTGATTTTGCTTGCTTTTTCAACGTCGATTTATCTTCATGCAAACAATCTATGGCGTGTAATACTTTTGATTTAATTACTATATTTTTTCTAGTCACCCAACCCTGCACTTACTGGCCGGATTTAAAAAACCTATTTTAAAAAAAAATCAAAATGCTTATTTATGCCCAGTCCTTTGAAAAGGTAAAATGAGCGTTATTTACTTTTACTTGTTTTAACTGAAATTTGTAAAAATAAATAAAAACATCAATTATATTTCCTGAATTTGAGGGCCAGATCGAATAATGCGAGCACGATGGCTGCCAACGCGAAAAAATAACTGATTGGGATAAGACCAAACAGTGGTTCATGTAAAAAGCCATCAGTATCGACCCAAGATGTTTTATCTGAAAATAAAGCGTATACGAACCACCCTAAAATAGAGAAGGACAGCATTAAAAACCACATTAGACGCAAAAATTTTCGGTTTTTTAAAGATCCAATACACATACTATACCTTAGTACACAAATGTTTTTTAATGGGGGGTGATTTTTAATGCTAAAGAAAATCAACAATGGATGTCTCAAGATAAAAAGTTATTAATGATGAACAGTCTTGATCACTAATTAACATATTTGACCGATCAGCAGGACTTTTTTTATGCTAAAAAATTCAGTTTCATCTCTATCAGTGATTTTTTTAGTCATTTAAAGTCCTCCGTTCTGACATTAAATCCTCCTGTAGATACTTTTACAGAAAAAAAACTGGATATCATATTTTATGCCTTTCAGAAGCTGTCCAATAAAGAGATCGCGACAAAGTTGTGCTTATCTCATAGAACTATCGAGAATAGATTACAAAGAATTTATGAAAAAACAGGGGTCACTTCGCTCTCTGGATTGATAGAATATTGTCACACAAATGGACTCAATCACTATGTTCCGAAAAATTTGTTGAGACAAGGGGTACAATTTTTTTGGTAATGCGGAGGGTTTCTCTGTGGATGTATATAAAATCAGCCGTGTTAATCACATTCTAATAAAAACTTCGTTGAAGATAAAAATGGAATTAGGGAGAAGTGTAAACCCGATTTTTTTATCCACATAAGACTCTCTTCATAAACGCCAGTTCCTGCATAGTGTCGTCATGAAATATTGAGCCATAGCGACAGGCATCGAATTTGTACAGCATCGAGAAAAGAGGCGGTATTTTTTGCATAACGAGTAGTAGTACCCCGCCAGCGCTTGAGGTGTAGAAAAGCATTCTCCACGAGGTGCCGATGTTTGTAGAGCGCTTTATCATAGTAACGTTGAATTTGACGATTTTTTTAGGCGGGATGGCGATTGTCATGTCTGCTTCTTTAAGGATTTTCTCACTGTCATAGCCCTTTTCAGTCCAAACCATTCTCTGCTGTCATGCCTTGGATTAAATTCGTGGCTTGTTTGGAATCTGCTGGGGTACCTGATGTAATAGGTACTCTGACCAGCAACCCATGCGCATCCATGGCCAAATATATTTTGCTGTTGAGCCTCCTTTTGTGACCGCTGCTGTGTGAGGGTAAACTTGACTGTGTGTGGCATCAATCCTTAAATCAAATGCCTCACTCGCGAAATCACCTTGTACTACCTGCCAAATTGTTCGTTAAAGTGACTCAGCAAGCTTTTACTGAACTTCAAAATCCTGGAGCTGAGTAAATCAGTTATTTATATATAATCATTTTTATGAAGCTGTCTTGTATCACAAAATTAAAAAACGCCCTTAATGCACAAGATGATTCTAATTCATACTTATGCATGGCGTTGTTAAAATAATTATCGACAGTACTGACACTGATGTTTAATTCCAAAGCGATTTCACTTCTGGTTAAACCAGAACGAGACATAGATAAAACCTCAATTTCTCTTTTAGAAAGCTTGGGAAACAAGGTGAAATAAGGTGAAAAATCATTAATAGTAAATAATTTCATCAATTTTATCCCCCAGACATTAACAAAATTCTCAGGATACAAGCCTGAAAAACTAAAAAGTTAATGACGTAACTGCCAGAAAGCAACGGGAGAAAGGTAAAGGTGCATCTTATCTCAAAATATAGTCGGTTAAATTTTAAGAGGTAAGGTAACACCTGGAAAACAACGACCCTGAAATTTGCGCCCAATCTCATCAGGTCACTTACTATGTCGCTGTTAACAAGGTCAATATTAAGATAATCGCTGTTTTTTTGAGAGGGAGTTGACTTTTTTGATGTCAGAAAATGGAGCAGGGATAGTGGAAAGATGCCTAATTTACTTTGCTAAATATGCTATAGCCCCCGCGGCGAGTATTTCACAAGCCAGAGAGTTTGCCAGTCGATGCCGGAAATTTACCGATTGGCCCTCTTGCTGAGAGGTCAAGATGCCGAGCGGCTTTGTGTGTCTTATGCCGGTAATGTCTTAGACCTGTTCAGAGTTTTTTTAAGAACACCGCCAAGAAAGCCAAATTGACCACTTGCACGCTGGTATTGAGTTTTCGTTCGCCATTTTTCCAAAGCCGCCGGCATTTTTCGAACCAACTCAATGAGCGTTCAACCACCCAACGTTCAGGAATGACCGTAAACGTCTGCCATTGATGACGTTGGGCCAAGAGTTTGCTCAACAGAGCAAACCTATCACCTGTATAGCCTCCATCCGTCAAAAGGCATTTTCATTTCCTCAGATTGTCCTGATGCCCTGCGAGTGCATCGAGTGCCCCTTCTCTACCCGTCACATTGGCTGTTGTAACAACAACGGCCTGAGGAAGCCCTTTACTATCCACAACAATATGACGCTGTATCCCTTGAAATCTTTTTCCCCACATCATCGCCTTTGTCTTTGTCAGTATCGGTATTTTTGACGCTCTGGGCATCGACAATTAAAAATCGACTGAACGCATCACGGCCATTTTTTTGCCTGTATTCATATTTTTTTGAGCTGATAAATTAATCATTATTTTTATCATAAATACCCTCAAGATAGGATGATATAGCTAAAAAATTTAACATAATATGATCGTCTTTATAATCTCTACAAAATTCATACATATAATATTCATGAACATCTGCTTCTAGTAATTCTTTTGTTAATTCTTGATTTTCGATGAAAAAATAATCCATCATAGTAGCAATATCGTCCATGGCAATATATTCTGGCGTAGGTGTTTCTTTATATTTTTTTTAAAATCTTCTAAAGAAATTACTTTTTCTTTTAAATTATTGTCAGATCTAGAATTTATACCATCTATATGATCTACATAAGATGTATAATTTTCTATTACATAATTAATAATGACTTTTCTAAAATCTGATTAAAAATTAATCTCCTTATAATTTAACTTGCTTATAATGTTATAATTATTATCAACTTTTTTTTGATAGTCATCATGTTTTTTAATTTCCTGGAATTTTTTTTTAAATTTTTCAAATTTATCCCGGTTGCTCAAATCAGCAATTTCGGTACGTGAATCAATAATTTCATCTTTTTCATTTAATTTGCTAATGTAAATTTTGTATCCAAATTGATGAATTTTATATTTTTTGTCAGGAGAGAAATACATATCTCTTGTATAATTTTCATTTATCTTTAAAAAAGATTGTGGTAAAGAGGCATATACTGAAAATGCTATATTAAATAATTCTTTTTTATCTTCTGATTTTGCCTCATATAAAGATCTTTTGAGTCCAAGTGTTATTATTTGATAAAAAAATTTTTTATATAAATAATAAACTTATTTTCATTAATTAAATTTATATTAATATTTTCATCATTTTTAAAATTTTTTATTAAATAATTTATTTTTATATTCATGTTACCTCTTTTCATATTTATTTTTTCTGAAAATTATAAAACTTAAATCTAAACCAAATACAATCCTTTTTAGTTATTTAAAATAATAGTAAAATCTTATCAATGTCATTAGGTTTTATAATTTGATGTCTAAAAGTAAACCCAAGAAAAATTTTTACATTTTTTCTAAAAAAACTTTCAAAAAAAGCGCATTTTTGTTTAGTATTATAGTTTAATTTTACTTTACTTTATTTAAATTCTCGCTTGATTATGAAGTCAAATTATCATGATGATTTGCGCTCAGACCTATCTCTCAGTTGTCATCTTGTCATAAATAAACCAAAGCCAAACACGATTGCAGTCTATAAAGGAAGGAGTCACACTGAAATCTTATATCTGAACTCTTCAAAAAAAGAGCCATATCTTCCGGGAATTTGACACCGATGTATAAAGACCGAGGTTAATATGATGAGAAATTTTCTTTTTTCTTCACCAGGAAAAAATGAATTCGGGCTTTATCTGTCGGCGCTGGGCAGCAAGGTGTTTCTTATTGCAAACAACGCGGTCTGGACAATCGTTGAAGCCCGAGTGAAGACGTCTCTGAAAAAAGCCGACATCGCTTACCGTTATAAACGTTTTAATGGGGAGTCATCTCAAAAAGAAATCGCCCTCTTGGCGGGTTTCACATTCAACGAGCAAACCTCTGTCGTTGTCGGACCAGGAGGGGGCAAAACCCTGGATACCACCAAAGCGGTGGCAGACGAGCTGAAACCCAGTTTCGCCATTGCGCCCGCAGTGGCGTCCAGAGATGCGTCTTGCAGCGCGCTGCTGATTTATACAGACGAAGGGGTGTTCGACAGCTACCGTGTTTATCACAAACAACATCCGGAACTTTAGTCGCTTAAAATCAAGCTGACAGAACACGTTACCTCATCGAGATATGATACCGCTTTAAATAATATATGGAGTCACGCTCTATGCCCTCAGTAAAAGCAGATATGACATCGATACAACAACTTGATTTGGCGCCTCTGACAAAAAATCAAAAATCCCTGATATGCATGGTCATTATGGCCAGTATTCTGGAATTTTTTGACTTATTTTTGGTCGGTTTTGTTATTACCCTGGTGATGAAAGATCCACAGTGGTCATTAAACGCAATACAGTCTGGCGTTATCCTGGGCGGAGCAGGACTGGGAACCGTCATCGGGGCGATTGTTTGGGGTTGGCTCGCGGATAAATATGGTCGAAAAAAATCATTTATCTCATGTATTTTAATGCTGGTCATCTTTACTGGGCTCTCTGCCTTAACGCCTGCAAATGGTTGGGTCTTTTTTTCCATCATGCGCATTTGTGTCGGCATCGCGGTTGGCGGGCTGAACGTGACTTCTGTGCCCTATGTACAAGAATTTTTGCCATCCAAAAATCGGGGGTTATTCACGGGTTTGACTTCAGCGTTCATACCATTGGGGTTATTTTTGGGCTCTCTCGCCACGCTTTATCTGGCTGACCTGTTGGGCTGGCGAGGTCTTTTGATGATGGGTTGTATCCCAGTGGTCTTGCTGGCATGGACAAAATTTATCCCAGAATCCCCCCGATATTTAGTCTCAAAAGGACGCCTTCAGCATGCGCGTGAAGCCTATGCCTGGGCGATGACTATTCCGGTCACTCAAGTGGGAGATTTACCTGAACATGTCTCTGCTTCACAACCGTCTTATATCAAGATGATCAAAGACTATCGAAAACCACTGACTATTGTGGCTATGGGTTCATTTTGTTTTATCTTCGGCAGTTTTATTATTCAGTCCTGGGGACAAGCACTACTGAATGAATCTTTCAACTTTAGTATTCATAGGGTGGCCAATTTATTCATGATCCTTTCTTTAGGAGATTTAATTGGTCGATTACTGTCGGCATGGGCTTGTGATTATCTTGGGCGGCGTTGGACACTTTTTATCTGCGGTTTGATGGGAGCTTTAGGATGCACGATTGCTGCGTTTTGTATACAAATCACGACTATTTTGCCTTTTTTGGGGCTAAATATGATCTCTTCAGGTTGGGTTTTCTTTGTCGGGATTTTTATAGCGATGATGTTTGGTGATGGTGCATTTGGGGTTATCAATGCATTTGGTGGGGAAATTTTCCCTAATCCTATCCGCTCGACCTGTCTTGGGCTGGGTTATGGAGTCGGAGCCACGGCTAAAATAATTGGCCCTATTTTTTTAGGGGCGATTATCGGTAGTGAATCATTGTCTCAGAATATCGTTTTAACCCCCTTTTTGATTTTCGCGTTTATCTTTTTTCTTGGGGCTATAACGTATCTCTTTGCTCGAGAAACGCGTCATATTCAGCTTGAGGAGATATGACATTTCAGACTCAGGACACTGAATTTTGGAACTTGTCAAGCTGGTGGGCAGTTTTTTTAATGAGTTCAATTTATTAGCCAATGCATTTTTAGTTTTTTAAAGAAATACTTTTAATATTTTTAGCTCCTTTGTATTAACTGACTTTGTATCCCCAATAAGTCTATTTTTTTGAAAAATCAATCCAGATCCCGGCTTGGAAACCCAAAAGCAAAAAATCCGAACAACAGGATCAGATCTTAAAAAGATTTTGTTAAGTATTTTTTTGAGCGGAAAGAAAAAACATCATCGGGCGGTGTATCTCTTCGCTTAATGCTGAATTTTGAATCACTTGTTGTTCTGAGGGGCCCCATTCTTCAAGATGTTTTATTATAAAACCAGACTGAATTAACATATTTACATAAGTCCCAAGAGTGCGATGCTGCTTTATCACTTCTGCTCCTAGCCAGTTTGTCACCCTTTTCCCCTCTACTTGATACTGATTTACGGGCCAAAATTTTTGTCCCTCTTTATCGATTAGCCAACCCTGCTGCTTTCGTGCAGTATAAATGGGATGCTCTGCGGAAAAAACAAAATATCCCTTTGATTTTAAGGCTTGATACACCGTTTTTAATAAACCGGATAAATTTTCTACATAATGCAGGGCTAAAGAGCTATATACCAAATCATATTGATTTTCTAAAAAAACCAATTTTTCCAAATTGGCTATCTGATAGGTAATTTGAGCATCCTGGGTCATTTGTCGGGCTTTATCTAACATCTTTGTCGATAGATCCAGACCGAGTAACTGCTTTGCTCCTTTTGCTCTTGCCTCTCGGCAAAACCAACCGTAACCACAGCCAAGATCAACGATATCAAGACCTTTAAAATCCGGTAAAATGCGTTCAATGGCAGGCCATTCAGGGGCGCCCTTTAAGCCTTTCACTGAACGATCCAGCTGAGCATAGCCTTCAAAAAATTCTGGATGATCATAAATATTTTGGGTCATTCATTTTTCCTCATAGGCCTAAAGCTCCGGAAAAAGAGAACTTCAGTGTGACATCGATATCTTGTTTGAAAAATATATCACTTAATCATTATTAAGTTGCTTGGTTATAATTTCAAAAGCGTGAGTTGAGGATGTCAACGACTGGTCTTTAAAGGAATATTATCCGGACAATTTTTGTCATAAATCGCCAACCCTGAACCTTTCTTTTTTAATTCTAAATACGCCCTCAAAAAAACAGTATGGACCTCTCCCCCAGTCTCAGAACCTGTTGAGAGTCTTTACTAAAACACGTTGAAGCTTGATAATTTGGGCATGAGAAAAATATACCCCAGAGATATCACCCGTGAACAATTTGAGGAGATTAAGCAGCTGGTCTATCAGTTCTTCACTGATAGGCATTTGTTTATCCTCAATAAAGTTTTTATTAGAATGCCATTTACACAGTTTATTTTACAGACCGCAAGTCGATGCAGGATTTAGTAACTGATTTAGACATCCCATATCCTTTTCAACTACTGTTCCCGTAATGCTCTGCTTCTTAGATCCCTTAGGGGTAATACGCACCCTGATCGGAGCATACTTCTTATATTATAAGAAGTAAAATTTTGGCTTGAAAACAAAAATTGTTTAGTAACAGACAATTGTAATTTTTTGCTATCTATTGTTTCAATCGAGTTAAAGTCTTTCCATGTACCATATTCTTTGTATTGCCACTGAAAAATGGATTGATCATTATCCGTGTTGTTATGTATAAAATCATATTTTACAATAACAAATAAACCGCCTTTCGGAACGTCGTGACCCCACGCGAACCTTGATGAAATTGTTACATTGCGAACCTCAGGCTTAGAAGGTAATATTTTTATCGAATTACTTATAACCAAATCCCCTTTGATGCCCCGCTTACTTCCTTTAAGAACCAAGCTGGGGCTCTCAGAGCCGGCGAAAGAGGCGGATTTATTGAGTGTCTCTACAACCCCCGCTCAAGCCTCCGCAACAAACCGCGCACAGGGCTGTGCCTGTTCAAACAGGGCTATCAACAGAAATCAACCTGATGATATTGAGGTTTTAGCAGAGGAGATGTTAACCGATTGGGAACCGCAGATAACCCCTGTGACTGCTCCGGTGATGGAGGCGATCAAACGGGTTGAAGACTATGACCAGTTGAGAGCGCTGCTCCCCCAATTATTGGACAAGGCGGATGTAAAGAAGCTGACAGAATCCTTGGCTCAAGCGGGCCTGATGGCCTATGGAACCGGCGTAGAAGGTCAGGAATGATGACCCCTACAGCGCCGCCCCCGCCCAGGGAAGCGTTAGCCTATTTACGGGCAAAGGGCTATAAAATTGCTTGGGATTACCGTGACCTGTGGAAGGAAGAACACGTTCGCGCTTTCACTGTGGCCAAAGCCATGACGCAAGAGCTGCTGATGGAGATACGTCAAGCCGTTGATGCTGCTTTGGCGGAGGGCAAGACATTCAAACAGTTTCAGGATGAACTCGAACCCCTCCTTGGAAAGCGGGGATGGCTGGGAAAGGTATTGATGGAGGATGGCGCTATGATTGAATTGGGCACGCCCCGCCGTTTAAAAATCATTTACGACACCCACATGAGAACGGCCCGCGCCGCGGGGCAATGGGTGCGTATCGAACGGAACAAAGCGGCATTGCCGTATTTGAGGTATGGACTGGGGCCTTCAAGAGAGCATCGACTTCAACACGTACAGTGGGAAGGGCTGATTCTTCCTGTGGATGCGCCGTTTTGGGATACCCATTTACCCCCGAATGGTTGGGGGTGTCGGTGTCGTGTCCGGCAGATGACCGAACGGCAAGCGTCACAACGAGGGGGAGTCTCTGAGGCTCCAGAAAAAAAACCACTCTTTGGGAAAACAGGCGTACTGGCAAAGTGGAAGAAGTGCCGGTAGGCATAGACCCCGGCTGGAATGTTCACCCCGGCAAAGCCAGATTATCCCACACTCAAACTTTGGGAAAAGAAAAAGACATCGAATTCAGGTCTATTGTGGGCACAATCCGCTAAAAAGGCTTGTCTTCGTGTAACTTTTAGACTACATTAATGGCATGATCGAGTTGAAGCAGACTGAAACCTTTCGCAAATGGTATACCAAGCTCAAAGACGAGCGGGCGACCACGGCCATTTCTTTGCGGCTGGCGCGGCTGGCCTACGGTCACCTCGGTGACGCCGAACCGATTGGCAAGGGCGTAAGCGAGCTTCGTATTCACTACGGCCCTGGCTACCGGGTTTACTTCCAGTGGCGCGGCGATGCGGTCATCGTCCTACTCTTTGGCGGCGACAAAGGATCGCAGGGCCGTGACATCAAAACCGCACTTCGCCTCGCTGATGAATGGAGAGAATGACCATGACTAAAAAACTGACCCCCTTCGACCCTGCTGAGCACTTGAAATCTGACCAAGCCATCGCTGACTTCATGGCCGGTGCGTTCGAGACAAACGATCCAGGATTCATCGCTCACGCTCTGGGCATCATCGCCCGCGCCAAAGGCATGACGCAAATCGCCAGTCAGACTGGTCTATCACGCGAACAGCTTTATCGCTCGTTCAGCGCCGAGGGCAACCCGACGCTGCGTACGACACTGGTGCTGATGAAGGCACTCGGGATCGAATTGTCCGCGAAGCCGACCGCCGTTCATTAAAACTGGAAGAACGCTTTTTCTGGCTGCCTCGGGTGCTTGGCTAAATTTGCACAACGAGTCAAAAATGTCGCTCCCACCGATCAAGTGAAATTTTTCACCTGAACTCCCTTCTTTGCCCGCGCTACCTTGGCGGGCACGACAACACACACTTTTGCCTTAAACACGGAACTTCGGCCCCTTCTGGAAGCGACCGCTGCCCAGAAGGGAACCCCGTTGTGGGTCGAATTAATCCCCTTCGGTGAACAGATCACCGGACGGGATGGCCGTTCCTGGGTCAATGATCACCCCCAGGGGGGGGTGGATGCTTTTCAGGCCAACCAGGCCGACCTGCCTATTGATATTGAACATGCGACTGAACTCAAAGCCCCCAAGGGCGATCCCGCCCCTGCAGTGGGTTGGATTAAAGGGTTGGAAGTGCGTGATGGGGGGTCTATCTGGGGATGGGTTGAATGGAACCCTCAAGGCCGTTCGCTCATGGAGGAGAAATCTTACAGGTATTTATCCCCGGTATTCACCTTCGACACGCACACAAAACGTATCTTGCAACTGTATTCGGCGGGTTTAACCAATCAGCCGAACCTTCACTTAACCGCGCTGAACCAGCGCATCCAACCTGCCGGAGAACCCGCGATGACCTTACCACTGGCACTCTGTACCGCACTGGGTCTATCAGCGCAAGCGACTGAAGCTCAGGCGGTATCCGCCATTCACCAGATGAAAACAGACAAAGACAAGGCACTGAACAGGGCCAGTCACCCGTCTTTGGAAAAATTTGTGCCCCGCGCTGACCACGATGCCGCATTGAATCGTGCCCAGGCCGCTGAAATCAGGCTCAGGGAAATCGAACACAGGGCGCTTCATCAACTTTATTCGTTCAAAGAACCGGCAGGGCTTTCGCCGTGCGGGTGAGTTGTTTGCCTCAGAAGGGAAAATGATAGAACGCTCGAATTTCACTGAACACCAATGGGCACAAATTAAGGCAGAGCCCCTGTTGAGCGTGATGGAAGGGGCTGAAGCGCCTGTTGACGATACCCCCGGCGAACGGATTGAAAACATCGTGGAAGCCATCGGCATCATTGACCCAGACAAAAAGCCCCCCGTGAAAGACCTCGAAAATGTGATGGGTCAAGACATCACTGCCGCACAACGTGACAGGGCCTGGGCTATTTACCAAAAACGCATCGCAGAAGGGTAATGTTTCATGCTTTATGCCACCCTCGAAGAGATGACGCACCGAGTCGGTGAGGATTTTTTATATACGATAGCGGACCGAAATAATGACGACAGGGTAGACATGACCACGGTGGAACATGCCTTGTCTGACGCCAGTGGGTTGATGGATTCGTACCTGTCCACCCGTTACCCCCTTCCTGTTATTCATTTTCCCGACCTGCTCAAACGTCTGTGTGTTGATATTGCCGTTTATTGGCTGGCCCAGGACGGCGGCGGTACAACAGAAGAAAAACGCCAACGGTATGAAGATGCCGTGGCCTGGCTGGAACGCCTTGCTCAAGGCAAAGCGCAATTACCTGTCACCGACAGTGAGACAACAACGCCCACCGGAACAGAGGGGGCATGCAGTCACTCCCATCCCCGGTGGTTTAGCCGGCATCAATTGAGGGCTTTCTAATGGCGGGCGTGGGGGCGTCACTCGAACTTTGCGGCATTGAACGCCTGAACCCCCTGCTTGACCGCCTTGGGGGCATCGATCCTCAACAGGTGCTGAGCGTGTTGGGTAATCTGGTTGAAAAGCAGACGGTTGACCGTTTCATCGATGAAAAAGAAAGCCCTGACGGGGATAAGTGGCCGGAATGGTCGCAGGGATATGCAAAATCAAGACACCGCCATCAAAACCTCCTTCAAAGCAGCGGGGATTTAATCGACTCCATTCAATCGGTGTTCGGATTGGGCCGTACTGACATTGGAACAAACCTGATGTATGCCGCCCGTCACCAGTTTGGGGATACGAAAAGGGGAATTCCACAACGCGAATTCCTGGGTATCAGTGCTGACAACCTCGTGGAATTGCAAAACACCCTTCAGGATTGGGCCGATCAGTTGATTCAAGGGGCTTTATGAAATTGACCGCATTACGGCCAGGCGATTATGGACAAAATCAACGCCCAATTGCCTGAACTGAAAGCAGTAGCCCCCCACCCGGGGCGGTTTAACCTGGATGAATTAAAACGGATTGCCACTCAGTTACCCGCTGTGCGAGTGGCTTTGATGGGGATGCCCAGGGTTCATATGCTGGAGACGGGCGAAAATGAAGCCGTGCTTCGACTGGCGGCTTTTGTGGTTACAGGAGACCGCCGGCAATTACCCAAAGATGAAGCGGCATTGGCCATCGTTGAAAGCCTGCTGGTTTTGATCCCCGGGCAACGCTGGGGCGTTACAGGCACGATCGATGCGAAGGGCGTTAAAGCCGACAACCTGTTCAGCGGTCAGGTGGAACGCCAGGGCGTGGCGATGTGGGCCGTGACCTGGGAACAATCAATTCGAATCGGTCAAGACGTGTGGGACGGGGGGATTCTCCCGTCAACAGTGTATGTATCGGATGATGTTGAACACTTCGGTGATGAAATGGCTTATGACAAGGTGCTGGGATGATCAATCACATTTTACAACGCCTGGCGGAAGTGGAACGCCGACTCTCCAATATTTTTTTCATCGGCACGATTACTGACGCGGATTATCACAATGCGCTGGTCAAAGTCGAAGCAGGGCCACTTGAAACGGGTTGGCTTCATTGGATCACTGCCCGTGCCAGTCATGATGTGGATTACTGGGCACCGGAAATCGGTGAACAGGTGCTCCTCCTGTGCCCTGACGGTGAGCCAGAATTAGGGGTCGTGCTGCCCGCTTTATATCAAAACCCGTTTCCCGCGACAGATAACCGGCCCACCGTGCGTCGCACCCGTTTTGCGGACGGGGCGGATTTGAGCTATGACCGTGAAGCGCACGCTTTCAAAATCAGTCTGCCTGAGGGCGCAACGACTGCCCTGATTTCTCAAGGCGGCATTGCTATTGTGGGTGATGTGCATGTCACGGGACATATCAGGGCGACAGAAGACATCACCGATCATACCCGTTCCATGCAGGCGGACCGCGATATTTACAACGGCCATACACACCGTTCCCCTGAAACCGGGGCAGAGACCTCAACACCGGGAGCACCGCAATGAATGGGGTCAACAGGACCACGGGGCAGATTTTGAAAGGTCATGCGCATCTTCGCCAAAGCATCACCGATATTCTGACGACCCCTGTCGGCAGCCGTGTGATGCGCCGTGAATATGGGTGCCGTCTGTTTGAATGGGTGGATGCGCCTTTGAATGAAAACACGATGGCTGAAATGGTGGCGGCCACGGCGGAAGCCCTCGAACGATGGGAGCCCCGATTCAGGCTTTTACATGTGGGTGTCACCCGTGTGAAAGAGGGACATATCACCTTTGATCTGGTTGGGGAGTATTTGCCTGAGGGTAAGGAACTCAAACTGGAAGGACTGGTGGTATGACCAACGCGATTCATCTGGCGATATTGCCCGACCCTGATGTGGTCCAACCCCTGGATTATGACAGTATTTTGTCTGAAATGCTGGCTGACTTGCGTCATCGGGCACCTGAGTTGACCGCCCTGGTGGCATCCGATCCCGCTTACAAAATTCTGGAAGTCGCGGCTTATCGTGAATTATTATTGCGTCAACGGGTCAACGATGCGGGCCGTTCAGTGATGCTGGCCTATGCCAAAGGCAAGGACCTGGATCATCTTGCAGCACTTTTCGGTGTTTCTCGTTTGGTCATTGACCCCGGCAACCCTGATGCCATTCCCGCTTTCCCTGCCACTTATGAAGACGATGAAAGGCTCCGCCAAAGAATACCGTTATCATTGGAAGGTTACAGCACAGCGGGGCCCATAGGTGCCTATGTCTATCACACCCTGGCCGCCTCGGGTGACGTCAAGGATGTCT
The DNA here is from genome assembly GCF_000021705.1 of Candidatus Hamiltonella defensa 5AT (Acyrthosiphon pisum). Lineage (NCBI taxonomy): Bacteria > Pseudomonadati > Pseudomonadota > Gammaproteobacteria > Enterobacterales > Enterobacteriaceae > Candidatus Williamhamiltonella > Candidatus Williamhamiltonella defendens. Next base: position 1,998,943 of record NC_012751.1, on the reverse strand, counting down.
CGGTGACCAGCCCGTCGCCGGGTGAAGTGCGGGTCACCGTGTTGAGTATGGACGAAAAAGGGGTCCCTGATGCCGCGTTGCTTCAAGCCGTCACAGAGCGGCTCAACCACGAAGCGATACGGCCATTAACGGACCATATCACCGTACAGGCGGCGGACATCATTGAATACCACATCAGCGCCCATCTGACCTTTTATCCTGGCCCGGATCGATCTGTTGTCGCGGAACAATCCAGAATCAAGGTGACGGAGTATGCCACTCAACAGCATCAACTGGGCTTTGATGTCACCTTGTCCGGGTTGTATGCCGCCCTGCACCAGCCCGGTGTGCAAAACGTGCGGATGACCTCTCCTGCTGAAGATATTTTGGTTCGAGCGCATCAGGCGGCCTTTGCGACCGCTATCCACGTTTCTGAAGGGGGCTGAGATGAGGGAAACCCTCCTCCCCCCGAATGCCACTCAGGAAGAGCGGGGCATAGAAGCGGCTACCGCCAGACTGGGCAAAATCCCTATTGAAATCGGTCGGTTATGGAATCCTGAGACGTGCCCAGCCGATCTGCTCCCCTGGCTGGCATGGGCCTTATCGGTCGATCAATGGGACAGTGACTGGGATGAACGCACGCAACGAGAAGTGATCCAGCACTCAGCTCGAGCGCATCGCTACAAGGGCACCCTCTCTTCGATCCGAAGTCTGTTGCGCGGTCCTGGATTTGGGGAAGTCACGGTCATCGAAGGCGTAGGCAGAGAGCAACCTGTGTCTGGCGACCCTGAACTATGGGCCTGTTATCGCGTTATTTTTCAACGTCTTATCACGGCGGCCGAGGCAAAAATGCTCAAAAAATCCCTGAAAGCGTGGGCACCGGCGCGTTGTCATCTGGTCAGTCTCGAATATCCCCCTTTTCATTATGATTTTTCACAACAAGCCCGATATAGCTAAGCGATTTAATTTTAGTTACAATATAAAGAACTAATTAGCATGAGGTCACTATGAGTTATTCAGTGGATTTTCGTCAAAAAGTCCTGAGTATTCGAGAGAAAGAAGGACTGAGCATCAGAGCAACGGCGAAGCGTTTTCACGTAGGTACAGATACTCTCAGGCGTTGGCTCAAGCGAATAGAACCGAAACCCTCGGGTCCGCGTCGAGGCAAGATGGATAAAGAGGCGTTTATCAAAGATGTGGCAGAGTATCCAGATAGCTATCAACGGGAACGGGCGGCCCGTTTCGGGGTGTGCCCCAAAGCCATCTGGCAAGCATTGAAAAGATGGGGTCTGACCTATAAAAAAAACTCTGCGTCATCCCAAGGCAAACGAAGAGGCACGACAGGGGTTCCAGGAAAAAATCGCGGGGTATCAAAAGCAGGGTAAATCTCTGGTTTATCTCGATGAGAGCGGCTTTGCTCACGATATGCCCCGCCTCTACGGATACGCTACACGAGGTCAACGCTGTTTTGGGACTCACGATTGGCAGGCTAAGGGCCGCACTAACGTCATTGGTGCCTTATTAGGGGTCACTCTCATCGCGGTGGGCCTCTTTAACTGCTCCATTAACAGCGATGTTTTTTATGCCTGGGTCACTCAGCTGCTCCTACCCGCTCTTCCTCATCCGTGCGTGATGATGATGGATAACGCTTCTTTCCACAAGCGAAAAGATATTCAACACGCCATTCTCAACGCCGGTCATTCTATTGAATATTTGCCTCCTTATTCGCCCGAGTTCAACCCTATTGAGCACACATGGGCTCAAGCTAAAAGAAAAAGAAGAGAACTTCAATGCGACATCAATACCTTGTTTTCAGAACATATTATGTAACTATTCTTATATCGTTTAGCTATATAACGGCCAATACTCTTATGGGATCCACGCATGACCGACTTGACGGAACTGTCTCAATGGGAAGACGGCATTTATCAAATTGAAACCCGTGACCCTGTGTTAGGGGGACCCGAGGGCATTGCCAATCGACAGGCCCAACAGCTGGGCAATCGCACGACCTTTTTAAAAAAAGGACAAGACAGGCTCAACACCGAGTTCTATCACCACAGGGAGGAAGAGGATCCGCATCCCGTTTATGCGCTTAAAAAAAGCCCTGATTTTACGGGTGAGCCTAAGGCCCCGACGCCTGAATTCAAAAACAGCAGCCGTCAACTGGCGACCACCGAATTTGTCACTCGAGCCGTCAACGCGCTCACCGACGGGGCGCCAGAGGCCTTGGACACCTTAAAGGAGCTGGCCAAAGCCTTAGGAGAAGAGAGGGATTTCAGCACTCAGATTTTACAGCAACTCTCTCAAAAGCTCTCCAAAAATGACCACGGGGCAGACATCCCGGATAAAGCGCAATTTATCAAAAACCTGGGGTTGTCAGAAACGGTCGATTGTGCAAAAAATGCACTGGATAAACGGCACGGCGGTGAAGTGCAGGGACAAATTCAAGTGAACGACACCCTCAGGGTGTCAAAGAACGGAAAAACCGCGACCTATCAAGAAGATGGCAATATTGACGGAGAGTGCTGGGGCGGGCTCTTAAATCAATGGATCACCACCAAAATCACGGAAGCCGTACAAAGCCGGGCCCCCTGGGAGGAAGTCAATCGTACCTTTGTCCGGGACATCAGATTATCCAGTGTGCAACTCATGAGTGTTCAGACCTATGACCGACAACTTTCCGCAGGCGCCGTGGTCACTGGGTTTAAAACGAATGGTCTCTGGGAGATGAAAAGCTATGCCTATTACCGATTCATACAGAAAAATATTAATGGGCAGTGGATAACCGTAGGGCAGGGATAACTCAGATGAAACGCTATCGACATTTTAAAGAAACCCCGGCTGAGGATTTATCCGCCTCTCAAAAATAGCGACAACAGACCGTCAGTGCCTGGTATATTCAGGATGAGCAGGGCCGGGACTGGTATGACCTTCAAAAAACCTTTGCGCCCCACACGGTTAAAGTGGTGCTGGATGAAAAGAACACCGTGGTCTCCATTTCAAAAGATGCCTCTGCCTTGTTCCCCTTGAATGGCAGCGTGGTCGAACTCGACAGCCTCCCCGAGGGGGCGACCCATGACGGGGAGTGGATATTGGACGGCCATCAGGTGGTCAAACGGGTCGACACCGAAACAGAAAAAACCCAGAAAGCCCTGAGGAAAAAAGCCCGATTCATGGACGTTGCTACGAAAGCCCTCGCCCCGCTGGCCGATGCGGTAGAGTTGGGAGTGGCGACCGAACAAGAGGTCCAGGCTCTCAAGAGCTGGAAAGCCTATCGTGTCGCCCTCCATCGACTCGACCTCTCTCAGAGCGAAATCACTTGGCCTGAAGTGCCGAGGGGGTAGGATGAAGGGACCTTTACCCAGATTTGTGTTACAAAGGCCGGAGTGAGCGGGAGGGGGGCACTGTCACTCATTGCGGCTGTGTTCTTTAGCTCTGGATTTTCGATAACATCGCGCTCCGTAAAATACGATTGAGACGAGACTGATAGCCATCCCCTTCTGATTTAAGCCATTCCAGGACATCGGCATCTATGCGCACAGTCAGTTGTTTTTTAATAGGGCGGTAAAACTGTCCCCGTGATGCGCCTACCCAATCTTTTTCGCAGGTTTCAGGAATATCTGAAAAATCTATTGGCTTTTCTGGTTTTTGAGCAGATTTAAGGCATTTGTTCATACATCTTCCTTTCAATGCGGGTTGTACGTCGTGCTGAAATAATACGGATATGTTCTTCTTTGTTCTCATCATTCCAGGTATGTGCGCAATAAAATGATGATACGGTCAGACATCCCTATCGTTTGCCACCTCAAATCTCCCTTTTCAGTCCGATCTTGACGTGTTATGTGAAAAGGATCGTTAAATACTTGCATGGCCTCTTCAAAACTCACCCCATGTTTACGCTGATTCATTTTATTTTTGGTTTCGTCCCATGAAAATTTCAGGCGATCACTCCTTAATTGTAGTTATATAATTGTAGTATTGTAAGCGATTAAAATACAAAAGCCAATACGTTTGAGCTGTTGAGAACTTCGTCCCCCAAAACTTCAATAAAGCCGCCCAGATGAAATTTTTCATCTGAACAGGGTTTCCTCTGTTGGGCAATCTGTTGGGCAACGAAACATGTCTCGTCCTAACAATGAGGAAATATTATGCCCGGACAATTCCTGCACGGGGTTGAGTTAAAGGATCGCGCACCGCAACACACACATGGGCTCTTCGGAAACGAAAGGTCATGGAAAGAGTTCTGAAACGATTTTTTGCGTCAAAAGAGGGGCATTTCGCTTCTTTTTTGTCAGTTTGATAACGCAATTTTAACTCTTCTCGGGCCTCAGCGCGTTCTAATCGGCGAGTCATTCGAGCTTGATGATCACGCAAATGAAGTCGATCATCATAATGTGAACTCACCATATAGTTTGTTAAGGTCACCTCCCCTTGTTCATTTTTAAATTCCATCACTCGGGGCGCACTTTCAAATTCGCCAATGCGAGGCACTAATTTCGAAAGAGTGAGTTGAGGGTGTAAACTGCTGGCTTTTAAAGGAACATTGTTCGGACAATTTTTGTCATAAATAGCCAACCCAGAACCTTTTTTTTTCAATTCCAGATGGGCCCTTAAAAAAACAGCGTGTACCTCTTCCCATTCTTGAAGCGGCCCTTTTAAAATAGAAGTCAACTCTGTTCGGCACGTACGAACCACATACGAATAAAAACTTTCTTTATCTTCGTGATATTCAAACTGCGTCGATGCTCTCGGAGCCGAGGGATATTGAGATTCAGCTCGAATAATCTGATGATTTTGATCTCTCTTCCAACACCCATTATCCGGTTTCCAATCATATTTAAGCTCTAATTTTCGGCAGGCTTTGTGCAAAATTTTAACGTCGTTATATAGCTAAGCGATTTAATTTTAGTTACAATATAAAGAACTAATTAGCATGAGGTCACTATGAGTTATTCAGTGGATTTTCGTCAAAAAGTCCTGAGTATTCGAGAGAAAGAAGGACTGAGCATCAGAGCAACGGCGAAGCGTTTTCACGTAGGTACAGATACTCTCAGGCGTTGGCTCAAGCGAATAGAACCGAAACCCTCGGGTCCGCGTCGAGGCAAGATGGATAAAGAGGCGTTTATCAAAGATGTGGCAGAGTATCCAGATAGCTATCAACGGGAACGGGCGGCCCGTTTCGGGGTGTGCCCCAAAGCCATCTGGCAAGCATTGAAAAGATGGGGTCTGACCTATAAAAAAAACTCTGCGTCATCCCAAGGCAAACGAAGAGGCACGACAGGGGTTCCAGGAAAAAATCGCGGGGTATCAAAAGCAGGGTAAATCTCTGGTTTATCTCGATGAGAGCGGCTTTGCTCACGATATGCCCCGCCTCTACGGATACGCTACACGAGGTCAACGCTGTTTTGGGACTCACGATTGGCAGGCTAAGGGCCGCACTAACGTCATTGGTGCCTTATTAGGGGTCACTCTCATCGCGGTGGGCCTCTTTAACTGCTCCATTAACAGCGATGTTTTTTATGCCTGGGTCACTCAGCTGCTCCTACCCGCTCTTCCTCATCCGTGCGTGATGATGATGGATAACGCTTCTTTCCACAAGCGAAAAGATATTCAACACGCCATTCTCAACGCCGGTCATTCTATTGAATATTTGCCTCCTTATTCGCCCGAGTTCAACCCTATTGAGCACACATGGGCTCAAGCTAAAAGAAAAAGAAGAGAACTTCAATGCGACATCAATACCTTGTTTTCAGAACATATTATGTAACTATTCTTATATCGTTTAGCTATATAACGGCCAATACTCTTATGGGATCCACGCATGACCGACTTGACGGAACTGTCTCAATGGGAAGACGGCATTTATCAAATTGAAACCCGTGACCCTGTGTTAGGGGGACCCGAGGGCATTGCCAATCGACAGGCCCAACAGCTGGGCAATCGCACGACCTTTTTAAAAAAAGGACAAGACAGGCTCAACACCGAGTTCTATCACCACAGGGAGGAAGAGGATCCGCATCCCGTTTATGCGCTTAAAAAAAGCCCTGATTTTACGGGTGAGCCTAAGGCCCCGACGCCTGAATTCAAAAACAGCAGCCGTCAACTGGCGACCACCGAATTTGTCACTCGAGCCGTCAACGCGCTCACCGACGGGGCGCCAGAGGCCTTGGACACCTTAAAGGAGCTGGCCAAAGCCTTAGGAGAAGAGAGGGATTTCAGCACTCAGATTTTACAGCAACTCTCTCAAAAGCTCTCCAAAAATGACCACGGGGCAGACATCCCGGATAAAGCGCAATTTATCAAAAACCTGGGGTTGTCAGAAACGGTCGATTGTGCAAAAAATGCACTGGATAAACGGCACGGCGGTGAAGTGCAGGGACAAATTCAAGTGAACGACACCCTCAGGGTGTCAAAGAACGGAAAAACCGCGACCTATCAAGAAGATGGCAATATTGACGGAGAGTGCTGGGGCGGGCTCTTAAATCAATGGATCACCACCAAAATCACGGAAGCCGTACAAAGCCGGGCCCCCTGGGAGGAAGTCAATCGTACCTTTGTCCGGGACATCAGATTATCCAGTGTGCAACTCATGAGTGTTCAGACCTATGACCGACAACTTTCCGCAGGCGCCGTGGTCACTGGGTTTAAAACGAATGGTCTCTGGGAGATGAAAAGCTATGCCTATTACCGATTCATACAGAAAAATATTAATGGGCAGTGGATAACCGTAGGGCAGGGATAACTCAGATGAAACGCTATCGACATTTTAAAGAAACCCCGGCTGAGGATTTATCCGCCTCTCAAAAATAGCGACAACAGACCGTCAGTGCCTGGTATATTCAGGATGAGCAGGGCCGGGACTGGTATGACCTTCAAAAAACCTTTGCGCCCCACACGGTTAAAGTGGTGCTGGATGAAAAGAACACCGTGGTCTCCATTTCAAAAGATGCCTCTGCCTTGTTCCCCTTGAATGGCAGCGTGGTCGAACTCGACAGCCTCCCCGAGGGGGCGACCCATGACGGGGAGTGGATATTGGACGGCCATCAGGTGGTCAAACGGGTCGACACCGAAACAGAAAAAACCCAGAAAGCCCTGAGGAAAAAAGCCCGATTCATGGACGTTGCTACGAAAGCCCTCGCCCCGCTGGCCGATGCGGTAGAGTTGGGAGTGGCGACCGAACAAGAGGTCCAGGCTCTCAAGAGCTGGAAAGCCTATCGTGTCGCCCTCCATCGACTCGACCTCTCTCAGAGCGAAATCACTTGGCCTGAAGTGCCGAGGGGGTAGGATGAAGGGACCTTTACCCAGATTTGTGTTACAAAGGCCGGAGTGAGCGGGAGGGGGGCACTGTCACTCATTGCGGCTGTGTTCTTTAGCTCTGGATTTTCGATAACATCGCGCTCCGTAAAATACGATTGAGACGAGACTGATAGCCATCCCCTTCTGATTTAAGCCATTCCAGGACATCGGCATCTATGCGCACAGTCAGTTGTTTTTTAATAGGGCGGTAAAACTGTCCCCGTGATGCGCCTACCCAATCTTTTTCGCAGGTTTCAGGAATATCTGAAAAATCTATTGGCTTTTCTGGTTTTTGAGCAGATTTAAGGCATTTGTTCATACATCTTCCTTTCAATGCGGGTTGTACGTCGTGCTGAAATAATACGGATATGTTCTTCTTTGTTCTCATCATTCCAGGTATGTGCGCAATAAAATGATGATACGGTCAGACATCCCTATCGTTTGCCACCTCAAATCTCCCTTTTCAGTCCGATCTTGACGTGTTATGTGAAAAGGATCGTTAAATACTTGCATGGCCTCTTCAAAACTCACCCCATGTTTACGCTGATTCATTTTATTTTTGGTTTCGTCCCATGAAAATTTCAGGCGATCACTCCTTAATTGTAGTTATATAATTGTAGTATTGTAAGCGATTAAAATACAAAAGCCAATACGTTTGAGCTGTTGAGAACTTCGTCCCCCAAAACTTCAATAAAGCCGCCCAGATGAAATTTTTCATCTGAACAGGGTTTCCTCTGTTGGGCAATCTGTTGGGCAACGAAACATGTCTCGTCCTAACAATGAGGAAATATTATGCCCGGACAATTCCTGCACGGGGTTGAGTTAAAGGATCGCGCACCGCAACACACACATGGGCTCTTCGGAAACGAAAGGTCATGGAAAGAGTTCTGAAACGATTTTTTGCGTCAAAAGAGGGGCATTTCGCTTCTTTTTTGTCAGTTTGATAACGCAATTTTAACTCTTCTCGGGCCTCAGCGCGTTCTAATCGGCGAGTCATTCGAGCTTGATGATCACGCAAATGAAGTCGATCATCATAATGTGAACTCACCATATAGTTTGTTAAGGTCACCTCCCCTTGTTCATTTTTAAATTCCATCACTCGGGGCGCACTTTCAAATTCGCCAATGCGAGGCACTAATTTCGAAAGAGTGAGTTGAGGGTGTAAACTGCTGGCTTTTAAAGGAACATTGTTCGGACAATTTTTGTCATAAATAGCCAACCCAGAACCTTTTTTTTTCAATTCCAGATGGGCCCTTAAAAAAACAGCGTGTACCTCTTCCCATTCTTGAAGCGGCCCTTTTAAAATAGAAGTCAACTCTGTTCGGCACGTACGAACCACATACGAATAAAAACTTTCTTTATCTTCGTGATATTCAAACTGCGTCGATGCTCTCGGAGCCGAGGGATATTGAGATTCAGCTCGAATAATCTGATGATTTTGATCTCTCTTCCAACACCCATTATCCGGTTTCCAATCATATTTAAGCTCTAATTTTCGGCAGGCTTTGTGCAAAATTTTAACGTCGTTATATAGCTAAGCGATTTAATTTTAGTTACAATATAAAGAACTAATTAGCATGAGGTCACTATGAGTTATTCAGTGGATTTTCGTCAAAAAGTCCTGAGTATTCGAGAGAAAGAAGGACTGAGCATCAGAGCAACGGCGAAGCGTTTTCACGTAGGTACAGATACTCTCAGGCGTTGGCTCAAGCGAATAGAACCGAAACCCTCGGGTCCGCGTCGAGGCAAGATGGATAAAGAGGCGTTTATCAAAGATGTGGCAGAGTATCCAGATAGCTATCAACGGGAACGGGCGGCCCGTTTCGGGGTGTGCCCCAAAGCCATCTGGCAAGCATTGAAAAGATGGGGTCTGACCTATAAAAAAAACTCTGCGTCATCCCAAGGCAAACGAAGAGGCACGACAGGGGTTCCAGGAAAAAATCGCGGGGTATCAAAAGCAGGGTAAATCTCTGGTTTATCTCGATGAGAGCGGCTTTGCTCACGATATGCCCCGCCTCTACGGATACGCTACACGAGGTCAACGCTGTTTTGGGACTCACGATTGGCAGGCTAAGGGCCGCACTAACGTCATTGGTGCCTTATTAGGGGTCACTCTCATCGCGGTGGGCCTCTTTAACTGCTCCATTAACAGCGATGTTTTTTATGCCTGGGTCACTCAGCTGCTCCTACCCGCTCTTCCTCATCCGTGCGTGATGATGATGGATAACGCTTCTTTCCACAAGCGAAAAGATATTCAACACGCCATTCTCAACGCCGGTCATTCTATTGAATATTTGCCTCCTTATTCGCCCGAGTTCAACCCTATTGAGCACACATGGGCTCAAGCTAAAAGAAAAAGAAGAGAACTTCAATGCGACATCAATACCTTGTTTTCAGAACATATTATGTAACTATTCTTATATCGTTTAGCTATATAACGGCCAATACTCTTATGGGATCCACGCATGACCGACTTGACGGAACTGTCTCAATGGGAAGACGGCATTTATCAAATTGAAACCCGTGACCCTGTGTTAGGGGGACCCGAGGGCATTGCCAATCGACAGGCCCAACAGCTGGGCAATCGCACGACCTTTTTAAAAAAAGGACAAGACAGGCTCAACACCGAGTTCTATCACCACAGGGAGGAAGAGGATCCGCATCCCGTTTATGCGCTTAAAAAAAGCCCTGATTTTACGGGTGAGCCTAAGGCCCCGACGCCTGAATTCAAAAACAGCAGCCGTCAACTGGCGACCACCGAATTTGTCACTCGAGCCGTCAACGCGCTCACCGACGGGGCGCCAGAGGCCTTGGACACCTTAAAGGAGCTGGCCAAAGCCTTAGGAGAAGAGAGGGATTTCAGCACTCAGATTTTACAGCAACTCTCTCAAAAGCTCTCCAAAAATGACCACGGGGCAGACATCCCGGATAAAGCGCAATTTATCAAAAACCTGGGGTTGTCAGAAACGGTCGATTGTGCAAAAAATGCACTGGATAAACGGCACGGCGGTGAAGTGCAGGGACAAATTCAAGTGAACGACACCCTCAGGGTGTCAAAGAACGGAAAAACCGCGACCTATCAAGAAGATGGCAATATTGACGGAGAGTGCTGGGGCGGGCTCTTAAATCAATGGATCACCACCAAAATCACGGAAGCCGTACAAAGCCGGGCCCCCTGGGAGGAAGTCAATCGTACCTTTGTCCGGGACATCAGATTATCCAGTGTGCAACTCATGAGTGTTCAGACCTATGACCGACAACTTTCCGCAGGCGCCGTGGTCACTGGGTTTAAAACGAATGGTCTCTGGGAGATGAAAAGCTATGCCTATTACCGATTCATACAGAAAAATATTAATGGGCAGTGGATAACCGTAGGGCAGGGATAACTCAGATGAAACGCTATCGACATTTTAAAGAAACCCCGGCTGAGGATTTATCCGCCTCTCAAAAATAGCGACAACAGACCGTCAGTGCCTGGTATATTCAGGATGAGCAGGGCCGGGACTGGTATGACCTTCAAAAAACCTTTGCGCCCCACACGGTTAAAGTGGTGCTGGATGAAAAGAACACCGTGGTCTCCATTTCAAAAGATGCCTCTGCCTTGTTCCCCTTGAATGGCAGCGTGGTCGAACTCGACAGCCTCCCCGAGGGGGCGACCCATGACGGGGAGTGGATATTGGACGGCCATCAGGTGGTCAAACGGGTCGACACCGAAACAGAAAAAACCCAGAAAGCCCTGAGGAAAAAAGCCCGATTCATGGACGTTGCTACGAAAGCCCTCGCCCCGCTGGCCGATGCGGTAGAGTTGGGAGTGGCGACCGAACAAGAGGTCCAGGCTCTCAAGAGCTGGAAAGCCTATCGTGTCGCCCTCCATCGACTCGACCTCTCTCAGAGCGAAATCACTTGGCCTGAAGTGCCGAGGGGGTAGGATGAAGGGACCTTTACCCAGATTTGTGTTACAAAGGCCGGAGTGAGCGGGAGGGGGGCACTGTCACTCATTGCGGCTGTGTTCTTTAGCTCTGGATTTTCGATAACATCGCGCTCCGTAAAATACGATTGAGACGAGACTGATAGCCATCCCCTTCTGATTTAAGCCATTCCAGGACATCGGCATCTATGCGCACAGTCAGTTGTTTTTTAATAGGGCGGTAAAACTGTCCCCGTGATGCGCCTACCCAATCTTTTTCGCAGGTTTCAGGAATATCTGAAAAATCTATTGGCTTTTCTGGTTTTTGAGCAGATTTAAGGCATTTGTTCATACATCTTCCTTTCAATGCGGGTTGTACGTCGTGCTGAAATAATACGGATATGTTCTTCTTTGTTCTCATCATTCCAGGTATGTGCGCAATAAAATGATGATACGGTCAGACATCCCTATCGTTTGCCACCTCAAATCTCCCTTTTCAGTCCGATCTTGACGTGTTATGTGAAAAGGATCGTTAAATACTTGCATGGCCTCTTCAAAACTCACCCCATGTTTACGCTGATTCATTTTATTTTTGGTTTCGTCCCATGAAAATTTCAGGCGATCACTCCTTAATTGTAGTTATATAATTGTAGTATTGTAAGCGATTAAAATACAAAAGCCAATACGTTTGAGCTGTTGAGAACTTCGTCCCCCAAAACTTCAATAAAGCCGCCCAGATGAAATTTTTCATCTGAACAGGGTTTCCTCTGTTGGGCAATCTGTTGGGCAACGAAACATGTCTCGTCCTAACAATGAGGAAATATTATGCCCGGACAATTCCTGCACGGGGTTGAGTTAAAGGATCGCGCACCGCAACACACACATGGGCTCTTCGGAAACGAAAGGTCATGGAAAGAGTTCTGAAACGATTTTTTGCGTCAAAAGAGGGGCATTTCGCTTCTTTTTTGTCAGTTTGATAACGCAATTTTAACTCTTCTCGGGCCTCAGCGCGTTCTAATCGGCGAGTCATTCGAGCTTGATGATCACGCAAATGAAGTCGATCATCATAATGTGAACTCACCATATAGTTTGTTAAGGTCACCTCCCCTTGTTCATTTTTAAATTCCATCACTCGGGGCGCACTTTCAAATTCGCCAATGCGAGGCACTAATTTCGAAAGAGTGAGTTGAGGGTGTAAACTGCTGGCTTTTAAAGGAACATTGTTCGGACAATTTTTGTCATAAATAGCCAACCCAGAACCTTTTTTTTTCAATTCCAGATGGGCCCTTAAAAAAACAGCGTGTACCTCTTCCCATTCTTGAAGCGGCCCTTTTAAAATAGAAGTCAACTCTGTTCGGCACGTACGAACCACATACGAATAAAAACTTTCTTTATCTTCGTGATATTCAAACTGCGTCGATGCTCTCGGAGCCGAGGGATATTGAGATTCAGCTCGAATAATCTGATGATTTTGATCTCTCTTCCAACACCCATTATCCGGTTTCCAATCATATTTAAGCTCTAATTTTCGGCAGGCTTTGTGCAAAATTTTAACGTCGTTATATAGCTAAGCGATTTAATTTTAGTTACAATATAAAGAACTAATTAGCATGAGGTCACTATGAGTTATTCAGTGGATTTTCGTCAAAAAGTCCTGAGTATTCGAGAGAAAGAAGGACTGAGCATCAGAGCAACGGCGAAGCGTTTTCACGTAGGTACAGATACTCTCAGGCGTTGGCTCAAGCGAATAGAACCGAAACCCTCGGGTCCGCGTCGAGGCAAGATGGATAAAGAGGCGTTTATCAAAGATGTGGCAGAGTATCCAGATAGCTATCAACGGGAACGGGCGGCCCGTTTCGGGGTGTGCCCCAAAGCCATCTGGCAAGCATTGAAAAGATGGGGTCTGACCTATAAAAAAAACTCTGCGTCATCCCAAGGCAAACGAAGAGGCACGACAGGGGTTCCAGGAAAAAATCGCGGGGTATCAAAAGCAGGGTAAATCTCTGGTTTATCTCGATGAGAGCGGCTTTGCTCACGATATGCCCCGCCTCTACGGATACGCTACACGAGGTCAACGCTGTTTTGGGACTCACGATTGGCAGGCTAAGGGCCGCACTAACGTCATTGGTGCCTTATTAGGGGTCACTCTCATCGCGGTGGGCCTCTTTAACTGCTCCATTAACAGCGATGTTTTTTATGCCTGGGTCACTCAGCTGCTCCTACCCGCTCTTCCTCATCCGTGCGTGATGATGATGGATAACGCTTCTTTCCACAAGCGAAAAGATATTCAACACGCCATTCTCAACGCCGGTCATTCTATTGAATATTTGCCTCCTTATTCGCCCGAGTTCAACCCTATTGAGCACACATGGGCTCAAGCTAAAAGAAAAAGAAGAGAACTTCAATGCGACATCAATACCTTGTTTTCAGAACATATTATGTAACTATTCTTATGTCGTTTAGCTATAGAGGTTCACTGCACGATAAGAAAGGGGATGAATACGGTTGGCCGCCACATGACAATGGAGGTTATCGGTGTCACGATGAATCGCAAAAACATACTGATGATCAACCATCCCCATTTCCTTTAAACAAAACAAAGCACTGTCAAAAATGTGACTGTCTTCAGGTGTTTCTTCTTCCGGCCAAGACAAAATAAAATGATAAACCGGATCGAGACAACGACGATTATTCGAGGCCATCGCATTCATTTCAGAGGAGGCGGTTTCAATACTCAACGTGTTCGTTTGACATAAAACGCCTTCACAAAGAATCCGATGACTCCCATCGGGTAGGTGCGTGATGAGCTGCTGTGATTCAGGGGAAGCATGGCGATCAATATAATCAATTAAACGATCAAACACCGCGATTTTAGAAGTGGAAGGACGGTCAAAAAAAGCATCAGCGGTCACGGGAATATCACCTGGATTATCTTCACGGAAAGAGAGGTAAAACACCAGTTTAAGAAAACTTGATTTTCCATCACGGCGCTTTTTTGGAATGACAACGACCATCCTTTATTCCTTAAAATCAATTTTCAAAATCGCCTTTTTTAAGGCCACTAATATATCTGAGTACTCTTGGCTATGAACCCCTTTTCCTTCGTTAAAAAGCTGCTTTTGAAGCAGTCCTGTCTTTGATAATTCAGAGATAAGTTTCACATCAGTTTTGGGAGTAATGCGTCTTCCCAGGGCACAGCGGCGCAGAAATTCTCCCACACTTAAACCAGACGCTTCAGCCTTCTCTTGAATGAGTTTTTTTTCTTCTGGAGTACATAGGATACCCAATAATAATTGGGTTCTTTGGCGTTTTTCGCTTTGGCTCATGGAGTTTCCAATCAGGGGTGTCGGGGCACCGCCCTGACCAGGTTGTTAGTGACCGAAGGGAACGGTTGTTGGGACGCTTGCTTGCAAGCGGTTCAACAAAACATATCCTGTCCTAAAAAATATAAGACTAAATAAAGACGATGTCTTGCAAAATTTAAAGGCGCAAATAATCAAATTAGCTTTAAATAAAGGGTACGTTTCAGAAGATATTAAATCGGCTCTTGAAAGTGCAGGGATAAAAGTCGGATTGAAATCTATCCAGAAAATGATTTCTGATAAAAAATTAGAAAAAAAAGTGATTAAAAAATAATTAATATTATTATTTTTTATAACAAAATGAATAAATTTTTAATTTTATTTTTAAAAAAAATAAATACAAATTGACATTACAATTTTTGTTTTATTTTCATTAAATTTTTTTCATTATTATAAAATAATATAAAGTTATTACTGATAAAAATTTTATATAAAATTTCTCTATTTTTTTAAAAAATTTCTATTTTTAAAAAAATAAGTTTTATATATTATTAAGTTTATTAAAATACAACTCCTCGTCATTATTTTTACTTCATATAGATGTAAAATAAGTAGGTATATTTTTTTAATATAATTCTTCGAACGTTTTTCCATTGACTGAACTTTAATTTATCAAGTTTCAACATTGATTTTCCTTAATGCAATCTAAATTTTTCATAATTTGCTTTCTGATTTTTTATAGTAGATTTGATTCATTTTGGATGGTAGTTACATTATTTAATACTGTGGGTAGTTCGGTCGAATTACAGAAGGTGGGAGTAATTAAAAAAATGATTCATTTTATGAATTTTTAGGTATTATTTACCTTTAAACTTTATTACAGTCATAGCTTCCCTAGTATTAGCCATATATTGACACCCTCTTTTCAAGTCAGGATTGCGGAGGGGTTTTTTATGAATTTTATTTAGTGTCTTACACAAAAGTAAATATATAGAGCTGTATATGAAAGCATAAAAACGGCTTTACCTTAAAGGCGGCGACGATCTTTTTCGGAACAACACCGACACCGGATATCAAATGATGGGGTCAAGATAACGACAGATTATCGAATACGGGAATTTACATAAATTTTGGTACAGTCTCATTTTTAAAGAATTTTAAAATATTTTTCTAATGCTTCATCAATAATATCAGACTCAGTGACTCTACGATTTTCTTTCATTGAACGATAGAAAGCATTCTCTTTAAGTTTTTTTTCAAAAGATTTTCTGATGCGAATAGTTTTATTGGCTCTCTCGGAGACAGAGTATATTTCATTCGTTTTTTCTGTTACGGTTTCACCACCTCCGCTACGAAATTCATCCAAAGAAGGTTTCTTTTTCATGACAAAATCTCCTTATAAAACGAATTCATTTCTGAAATAGCGACAGTATCCTTCCCAAGCTCTTCTACAGTACTTCCTTCTCCAATTGCTCGTCGAAACGACACCCGTTCACATACACGAGCCGACAGCACTTCTAAATCATTTTCTTTTAAAAATTCAATCATTTCTTTTGCATCTTTTGTTCTAGGATCAATACGACTTAACAAAACTTTTGCCTTCAATGTTGGATTATAATCCGTAGCCAAATCCAGAACCTCTAATAAATCTGTCATAGCTGCCGCATCAAGATGAGATGCTCCGATTGGTATAATCGCCAATTCTGATAGTAATAAAGCGTTTCTTAGACCGGGCGCATCCCTCCCTCCTGCATCAATTACTGTATGCATAAAACCTTTTGAAAGGGATTTTCCTTCATCATAAATAGCTTTACCATGAAGACAAGTAGTAGTAAGCAATAAACTACCCCGTTTCACCAAACTTTCTCGCCGCCAAGAAGCCCAAGTGGCTGCACTTTCCTGCGGATCTCCATCTATTAATAGTGTCGATGCCAACGAAGACAAATAAGTAGCTAAATGCACAGCAGTTGTAGTTTTTCCAACACCACCTTTTGTATTAACTATCGAAATCCTCATTAATTGCCCCTTTTTTATGTAATTAAGCATGTATATACGTAATTTAATATATATTAATTTTATAAAAAATACATACTTACTTATTTATATAAGTAAGTATGTATTTATATAAGTAAGTAATGTATGATTCATTCGATTTTTTTGAGAGTGTTAATGCGATATACCGACGGTCAGGAAGATCAACTGGGAGCACTGGGGCTTGTTACTAACGCCGTCGTATTATGGAAGGCACTGTTGCAAAGATCAGCAAACTGATAGGCTTGTCAATAAATTTATCAAAGATACTGCCCATGAACATATTTAAAGGTCGCCATTTTAACCAGGACATCATTCTGTGGGCGGTACGCTGGTACTGCAAATAGGGCATCAGCTATCGCGAACTCCAGGAAATGCTGGCTGAACGCGGTGTCAGTGTCGACCATACGACGCTCTACCGCTGGGTTCAGCGCTATGCTCCGGAAATGGAAAAGCGGCTGAGGGGGTACTGGCGCAATAATCCTTCCGAGCTCAGCCAGTGGCCCATTGACGAGACCTACGTGAAGGTCAATGACCGGTGGGCTTATTTATATCGTGCCGTCGACAGCAGAGGACGTACCCTCAATTTTTATCTTTCCTCCCGTCGTAACCGCAAAGCCGCATACCGGTTTCTGGGTAAGATTTTAAACAATGTGAAACGCTGGCAGATCCCACGCTTTATCAATACTGACAAGGCGCCGACATATCGCCGGGCGCTGACGGTGCTCAAACGCGAAGGCCGGGGGCCGCCTGACGTTGAGCACCGTCAGATTAAATACCGTAACAACGTGATCGAATGCGATCATGGCGAGCTGAAACGGATCATTGGCGCCACGCTGGGGTTCAAATCGATGAAGACGGCTTATGCCACGATAAAGGGCATTGAAGTGATGCGGGCACTGCGCAAAGGCCAGGCAGAATCGTTTTATTTCGGTCATCCACCAAGTGAAATGCGTCTGGTGAACAGAGTATTTGAAATGTAAGTCTTTTTACTGAAATCAGGACTTACCCATCCTCATATTTGCAACAGTGCCGTTTTAGTCGCATTATTAGAAACCGGCTTAAATCAATTTTTTACTCGGTTTCTGAGTTATAGCGAACGTATTAATCGATATTGTTTCTTGAGAATCATAATTTTGAATTTTCAAACCGTCGAACGAAGGCCAAGACAGTGCAGTCTGAACTTCTGAGCCATCGGTACTTCTAAAGTGCGCTCCAATACCATCAGCGTTTGTCCGAAAATCAACCAAGGTGGGTGGTTGAGGTCGTTGAAATGGCTGATGTGCCTGTGTTTCAGTTTCATAGCTTGTAGACTCAATAGGATTGTCATTGACATAAATAACTGTCTTTCCCTCTTCTGGTTTGACATCCAGGCTCACACTGCCAGTATCCATCCCCCCTTGGTTATTAGGTATTTGAATAGGCATATTAATTCCAACAACATTGTTTTTGTTTCCGTGCGGAGTGAATGTCGCACCGGGGAAACGTAAATAAGCTGTTTTTTCACCTGATGAACGTGTCCCTATACTGTTCATTTCTGCATCGTTTGCGAGGCCTCCGTCATTGATAGGCGCAGTCCGTGGGGCTGAGTCATGGCTGTTAGTTTCAGGTAATGTATGAGGATTGCCCGCGTTGGGTAATCCTGAATGATTTACGGGAACACCCTCTGGCGGATTGTTCTTAAAACCATTTAATTGCATGTCGGTTGGCGGATGTTCCTCAGACTGTCCTATCGCTGTCGGTGCAGGCGTCTGACCTAACTGATGATACTGCTTTTGTTCTTGTTCTAACCGATGTTTTTTATCGCTCATCTCTATTGCCAGATTTCTTTCAGTGTCAATGGCTAAACTACTGGTTCTGAAGTCAATTATTTTTGTTTGCAGTGCTCTTTCGTGGTCATATAGTTGATAATCGATTTTTTTCTGATGTTGAGTCTGAGCATCTCGTAGCCTTCTTTCGTGATGAGATTGCTCTGCCTGTATTTTATTGCCTTGAGAAAAATAGGAAAAACTCTGCATAGACTGAGCCCTTCGTTGATTTTGTTTTTGATTATCGTTGTGGGCATTGATTGCGTCTCGCTGTCTTTGACTGTCTAACGCTTCTCCTAAGTCTTCATCTGTTCTCTCAAGTTCTTCAGCCTCGTTGGCTAATTTTTCCATTGTCGTTCTTACGTAAGAAAGAATATCTTTTTTTTCAGCGGGGCTATCGAGGTCAACCGTTTTAACCGAATCCCTTTGCCGCTGGCCTAACGCCTGCAGTTGTTTTTTGATATTTGATAGTCTTCTATCCATTTTCTCTTGTTTCTTTTCGAGGTCTTTGTCAATGTATTTTAAACACTCTTGATGACTTTTAAAGCCCGATGAAGGAAAATCTGCACGTTTGGCTATTTTAAGAAATGCCTTAAGATTTATTCCTAGGTTCTTGATATGTTGTTTAATACAATATGTGGGAGACCATAATTTCTCTTTATTACACCAAACGCGATAGCCTTCCTCGGGAAGCTTCCCAGTTTCGGCAAGTTCAGCGACGACGTCACAGGCCATGTTAAATAGAGCCAGTTTTTGTCTGTCATATTCCGAAGGATACCTACAAAGAGGACTCACTTTTTGAGCTTCGTGAACAAACTCCTTGACAAAATCTTTGTTATAAAAAATGGAAACAATTTCATCTGCTGTCGCAAACTGTGAGAGGAAAGCGAGGTTTTTCGCGAAATTCTTATATCTAAAAACACTTTTGTTTTCTCTTAACTCTCTTAACATCAAGTCAAGCACCTCTGAAACATCAGGCTTGGCGACCGGCTGATGAGGCTCTAAGGACTCTGTAGGCCTTTCGAAATCTGTTCCTTCATTTCTTGGTGTTGTTTGAGTCTCGTTGAGCTGTCTTAACGTCCTGCTTTCCCGCAGGCGTGTGTTCGTATCCTCGTTTTTGATATTTTCGAGGGCTTTCTCTGCTTTTTCTTTTCGGCTTTCTTCTGTGCTCACCGGTTTAGAGGTGTCATTATTCTCAGAGAGGGGTTGAAACAAATTATCCAATTCGACTTCTGATGAACTTGAAGTCAATGCTGCATGTGCTGTTGCATTCGATATGGCCGCGGTATTTTGATGAGCAGAGGTTCCGGCGCTATTGCCCATGGCGGGCTGTGCTAGTACCCGGTGTTGGGGTGCTCTCTGTGGCTGATGTACTGGTATTAGCCTCATTATGATGATATCCAGATGGGCCAGCTTCATTCTCTGGTGTATTGACTTGAGAGGATTTCAATTTACCAGAAAAATTAAATATTTCTTTATGTTCACTTCTTCTTTTTGAATCGTAATCTTCATTACCTAGTACTCCAGAATGATATAATCCGTCTGTCCCTTTAAAAGGTAACCGTTGAACGGAACCATGGTAGCCTGTCACTTTTGCATTGCAAAACCCCTTTTTGTTTAATGATTCAGAAAAATGATGAGCCAGTGGTTTTACAGTCACAGTGGTGTCTTTACCCTTAACTATTTTTTCAAACGGCTCTGAAGCTCTAGAATATGCTTCTTCGCTAGGATCTAATAACTCTAAAGGTTTGCTATCTGCTGAGTGACATGGAAGTAATTTAAAAGATATATGTGATTGACTTAATCCGCTTTTCGATAATACATCAACGATGTTATCTGTATGATAACAATATTTCTCACCCTTTTTGGGTGTAACGTAAATTCCTTTACGTCCAGCTGACCCGTGTCCCAATATATAAATCTTGTCGTTATTATCAATAAAATCTAATGGATTTTTTTCAATTGAAATAACATTTATTTGTTTACTTAATATCAATTTAATCTCTTCGTCTGACAAATCGCTACATTCTCGCTTTAGAACTGAAAGAAATTTTTCACTTTTTAAATTATCTTGAATAGATCTTATACAATCTTCTTTTACTTTTTCTGTATCAACAATTACGGTAAAATCCGGTTTTTTATTTAAAATATTTTTTATATTCTGACTGACTATTTCATATCCAGAATCTCGGTTAATAACTGGTGGTTGAGATTCTTCCAAAATAGGACTTGGAACATAAAAGTATTTATTTTGAGAGCTTGCTGATTTAAAAGAACGGATTATTGATGAATTATTTTTATTTGTAGAATTATTTAAAACAATAGGATTTGTAATGATTTTTTATTTATAAACGTTCATTTTTTGCCTTGATAAATGTAATAGGTTATGATTTTTTTTAAAAAATCAATTTATCAATACTTCATGAAGTATTGATCTTTTTTTAAAGTATTTTCGGGAAAAGTTCTTTGGATAAAATTATTAAATATTTTTACGTACCTTTATTTTTAATGTTATTTAAATGAAACAATTTTTCAGAGAATTTTAATCATTTAAAAAATAAAAAAATATTAAAAAACGCTCATTTTGTTATTTGACAAAAATAGAGGCCATGAAAAAATTCGATAAAAACCTGAGTTTTGTTCTAAAAGCGATAAAATGGGCACTGTCAGTTATATCATTATATTATATGATATAAATATACATATATACTTACATAAGTATTTATGTATTTACTTAAGAATGATTTTTATAGGGAGTTCAACCTTTTTTTAAAATATATGGAATATCAGATCAGAAGCTGTTTAGATGTGTTTATAAAATAAAAAATACATACGTATTTACGTACGACAATACGTATGTATTTACACTACTTCAAGCTAGATTAGATGTATGTATAAAAAGTTATAAATTAATAGACAGATAAAAATAAGCCCAATAAAGGGGCTTTTAAATCGACATTCTTAAAATAAGTAGACACATTGTCTATCAAACGATTTAGGAAACATTTTTTATGAGACTTTTTGGTTATGCCCGTGTATCAGGGGGCAGCCAAAAATCATTAATATACAAATCAAGGATCAGTAAAAATAAGACTGAATAGTTAATTTGAGATTTTTGAGGGGTTAGACATAAATAGCCGATGTACCAAAATTAACGACGTGACTCATTTTTACGCAGGAATCATTACGGTGATCGAAGTTGTGATGCTGTATCGAAAAAAACCAAGGTTTATTGACTCAATCTTCAATCCGATACCTTGATTTACAAAAATGAATAGTTGATACATGTATCCATCACTATTTAAATGTTAGCTGTAATGGTCAGCAGCCCTTTACGAGTTCGCCATTCCTAAAAAACCGGCGTTAGAGCGCAGGGGTTGGTATTGGTGACAAGTAGATCTGCTTGTCACTGTTCTGGGCCGTTGTCACTGCGCCGCCTCCCATGGATTGATGACGTTCACCCCAGCAGCTTCAAAAGGGCTGGTGTCGCGGGTGGCGACGGTGAAGCCGTTGGCGAGAGAGACGGCCGCAATGAAGGCATCGGCCGTTTCGATCGCCAAGCCGGCAGCGCGGGATTTGGCCAGCAGCTCGGCATGGGCTTTCGTACAAGCCATATCGAACGACAGCACCCGATTGGCGAACATCGGCAGCAGGCGCTTTTCCAAGTTCTCATGCAGGCTGTCCCTGCGCTTTCCTGCCGGAATCAGAGCGATACCTGCACGCAACTCGGCTACCGTGATCGCGGAAAGGTAGAGCGTTTCCAGCGCTTGCGCGTCGATCCAGTGAAGGACGCGGGCATCGGGTTCCTGGCGCTGCGTCTCCGAAATCACGTTCGTATCGAGCAGGATCATTTGAAGCTCGCCGCACGGGCCGGAGACTTGATGCCCGCGCTCTCAAATAAGGCGTGTTCTTCATCGCTCAGGCCGCCAGCCTCGCGCGCGATGGAAGCCAGGAAAGAGCCAAGTTTCACGCGGCCCTCGGGCTTCGCTGCCCGCTCCAAAATGTCGCGAATTTCGGCCTCAGTGCTGCGGCCATGCTGGGCGGCTTGGATTCGGATGGCCCGATGCACTTCATCGGGCAGATTTCTTACATTTACGTTTGCCATTTGGTATCTCTCCTGTTTCAGGATATCAATGATACCATTGTACATCGTAAGAACCAAAACACAAGTATTTTTCATGTTGCATGGTCAATTTGGGTAGCCAAAAATAGATTAGCCAATTTGGATTGGCCTTTGATTTATTGGCTGGGGCTTCTCGCCTCCCGTTTCGGAGGGGCCGAAACTAAACACCCCTTTCGTCAAACGACTTCTGGCAACCTCGATATATTTGTAAAGCGTGGGTTTTGAAATCCCCATCATTTGGCAAATCTGAGAGACAGTATGCTTTTTTTTATCGTACAGAGAAACAGCCAGAGCTTGTTTGTCTTGACTCAAGGCTTTGGGTCTCCCTCCGTGCCGACCTCGAGCCGCTTTGAGGCCCGCCTGAGTTCTTTCACGGATAAGGTTTCTCTCAAATTCTGCCAAAGCCCCGAAGAGATGAAAAATGAGCTTACCAGAGCTCGATGAGGTATCGATGGCTTCCTGAAGACTTTTTAGACCAATCTCTTTTGATCCCAAAAGGGTGACGATTTCGATCAGGTCTTTGAGTGATCGACTGAGACGATCTAAGCGCCAGACAACGAGGGTATCACCAGAGCGGGCATAAGCTAAAATGTGTTGCAAGCCAGGGCGTTCTGATTTAGCCCCG
The DNA here is from genome assembly GCF_000021705.1 of Candidatus Hamiltonella defensa 5AT (Acyrthosiphon pisum). NCBI lineage: Bacteria > Pseudomonadati > Pseudomonadota > Gammaproteobacteria > Enterobacterales > Enterobacteriaceae > Candidatus Williamhamiltonella > Candidatus Williamhamiltonella defendens. The sequence continues at coordinate 1,975,869 of NC_012751.1, read as the reverse complement.
CTGAGCCGCTATTCGAAGAATTTTTCGCATCCAGCCAGATTGAGTGCATCGAGTTGCAAATGTAAATTTTGATCGTTTGTAGACACTCTCGCATAGCCGAGTAACACGTCTCCTCCCTAAAAATAGTTAATTTACTCGTTTAAATGAAATTTATCTTAACATAGATATATTTACTCAGTAAATGAACCGTTTAATTCAAGAAAATGGGTCATGGAGAGGAGCCAAATAAAAAGTCAATAAAACGGCCCTTTCTTTTACTGGCTTTTCCAAAAGGATTTTTTTAAACCTCAAAATTTTTTTCGGTATGTGGTATGACGTTAAAGACCATCAGAGTTATTAAAAATGAAATTAACAGGAAACCCTGTTTTTGGAGCGAGAGGGGGATAAAATGAATGACCCAAACCGAAATAATAACAACGTCAATATAATAAGAAATGCCAATCAATATTTGATTTGATATCATCATTTTAAATAAGATGCGATACCGCCAAAAAACCTTGATGGTAGGAGTATTTTATTCATTTTGATAGTAAAAACAGGGAGAATGTAGCACATGCATCTCATCATCAACTGGGAAGATTTTTTACAACACCATTGGCAAAAACATCCTGTCTTGTTAAAAAAAGCGATTTCTCATTTTATCAATCCGGTTTCGCCTGAAGAGCTGGAAAAACTGGTGACAGAACAAGCCCTCGAGAGCCAACTCATTCAAAGGAATCATGGAAAATATCAATTAGTGCATAAACCCTTTAATGGGTATGCCTCATTAGGTCAACGAAACTGGTCACTACGGGTGGAAGCGATTAATCATTCGCACAGACCCGCTGAAAAATTCCTGTCTCTGTTTCGTGTCTTCCCCGATTGGGTCAAAGAAGAGCTGACGGTGGTTTTTTCAGTACCCGGCGGTGGGATTGGCCCTCAGACTAAACCGTCTGACGTGTTGATGATACAAGGAATGGGACGCAGCCGATGGCGTGTAGGAGATCGAGGGTCATCGCCGGTTTTTGATGATGGTCAGAACGACTTTTCTGAAGCAATGGTGGATGAAGAGCTGAGTTCCGGGGATATGCTGTATATCCCCAAAGGCTCTGCCCATGAAGCCATTTCGTCCGAAGCCGCCATGAGAGTTACTGCCTTCATTTTTGGACAGACAACAGCCTGCGCATGATAAGGAAATGGACTGAGTCCCTTTCAGATGAAAATCATAAAGGCATTGAGTATGCCCCCTCGCCCGATTTACTCCTGCGTGAAGATCCCACCGAAATTCTGCCTCAAGACATCACCGCCGTCCAAGAGATGATGAGTCAATTCCTGGTCCAGAAGAGAGAGCATCTTGAAACCTGGTTTGTTCAGGAGATGTCTCAAACCGCCTATGAGTTACCGAAGTCGCCTGCGGCGCAGGTGTACGCCCCTTCACAGGTTCAGACCTTATTGCAACAGGGACATCCATTGCACCGGTTAATGGGGCTACGTATGTTGCACATCGGCGACCGCTATTTTGTCAACGGCGAGTCGCTTGACTCAGATCATGCCGACGCCTGGAATATTCTGGCACGTCACAGGATGATTGATGGCCAGATGCTCATAAAATTCATCAACGAGGACGATTTTTTGGCACAGTTAACCTTGCTGATGAATCAAGGGTATTGGTATTTCTCATCCATAAAAAAAGACTGATGCCGTTGATGAATGATTTTCATCAAAAATGACATAAATCACATAAATATAAGTATCATTTACTCTCATTTTGGTATGGTGAAGAAAATTCCCTGATGCTATAGTATACCTATACCTATGAAAGTCACCCTTTCATAGGGGTTTTTATATACACAGGCAAGAAGTCTTTTTAATCACATAAAGCCCAAATAAGCCTATGATAAATCAGCGATTTTTAAGTTTAATTCGACATAATATATAATTAGAAAAAATCACAAAATTTAATTTAAAGTTATTGCAATAAGTTATATTTATTTCATTAATTAACTGATTAATGAATCGTAATTTTTAGCTATTTTTAGAATTTTATATCTCAGTGCTAAACTCGTTTTTGTCATGCCTTACAAGGGTTAATTTGATAAATGACGGTCATTTTTGCTGAATCAATTCGTTAATGGAGCATCATCTTGGCTAGGCGAAACGTGCTCCTCTTTATACAAAGAGGTTTAATGTTATTTATTAATATCTTAAAGTATATATCATTGTTTCTTATTATATCTATAATAGGACTATATTCTTTTGTTGAATATAGGATATTTCAATTCAATAAAAACTCAATTGATATAATTGCTCATGCTGGCGGACAGATAGATGGACATATATATACTAACAGCCTTGAAGCGCTTAATAATTCATATAATGAAGGTGCAAAAATATTTGAATTAGATATTAGAGAAACAAAAGATGGGTACTATGTTGGAACACATGACTGGAAAACATGGGCTCAACAAACGGGATATTCTGGCGAATTACCACCCAATCTTGAAGAATTTAAACGATATAAAATTTTGAACAAATATACCGCAATGAGCTTTGAAGATATAAATAATTGGTTTTTATCACATCCTGATGTTGTATTTATAACAGATAAAGTTGATAAACCATTAAAAATGGTAAATTTATTTTATGATAAATCAAAAATAAAAATGGAGCTTTTCTCTAAAAAATCCATGAGAATGGGTGGAGGTATATTTGACGGTGCAATGGCTAACTATTACTCTCTTAGTCAGATAACAAAAACTCTACTTGTAAAATATGATTTTATTTCAATGATAGAGTTTTTTAAAAAAAACATTTCAATGATAGAGTTTTAAAAAAAAAACAATCTAAAATATGTTGTAGCAGGGAAACCATTTTCTTATGAAGATAAGTTTAAATTGAAATTAATAAGGTTAAATGGAATAAAGATTTATATGTACCTTTTTGGAACTAATGATGAAATTACACAACAAGTAATTGAATATCGTAGTTATTTAGATGGTGTTTATTATAATAAAATCCCAAATTAACTTGTTTCTTAATAAAAAAAAGCATTTTTTTGAGTTGGTTTTGTTGGTTTTGTTGGTTCTGTCGCATTAAGAAAAATTCAGCTTAACCAGTCACAACATAATGTGGTTATGGCAATTTAAAAAGCCTTAATGCGACAGAACCTTAAGGACGCGGAAGCAGTAATAGCCGTCATGGTTATTCGCCAAGCTCCTGACTTCGACGCGGTCATGGAAAAGGTCACCCTGTGGCGTAATCGCCTGTGAGATAATCTGTACCCTATTGTTTATATGGACTATATTGTCATTAAAGTGCACCAAGGAAAGGGTTATCTGAAATCAAACCGGACATATCGGAATTTTTTGAAGGTACCAATAAACAAGAGGAGATAGTTATACAAAAAGAAACTTCCATATCTTTATTGATAACGGGTCACTTTGGAAAAGAAAACCGTCTTCAACCCTATATTTTTGACATTCCCCCCTTCTTTAATGAGGAATAAATAATTTAAATGACTATTAATAATATTATTAAAAAAATTAATTTAAAATTCAATAAAATATTTTTTTCTTTTATTTCTCTTGTTATTTTGTTTTTTACAGCAAAGCTAATATTAAAATGCGCGGGTATTCTTCCATCAGAAAGAAATATTTTTTTACTTTTAATATTAATTGTTATTTTGACTTCATCAAAAAAAGCTTTTTGGTTTTTAGTTTTTCCTATGTGTACTTTATATTCAATATATTCACCAATAGGAATAATTTATGGACCGCCTAATTATTCATATGTGGCATCTGTTTTTGCAACAGATTTTCTCGAAATAAAAGAATTTTTGACTCATATACCTATAAAGAATTATTTTTATCCAATATTTATAATTTCTGGTATTTTTTTATATCGATTTTTTATCGTAAAAAACAACATTGAGTTTTATAAAAATAAAAAATTAATAAGTATTTTTGTTATTTTTTCTATGATAAATCAATCTCCAGCAGAATTTTTTAAAATTACGATAAGATCAATTTTAGAAGTTAAAAATGAAATTGTTGTGTTAAATAATTTTAAATCTTCTTCAGAATGGGGTAGATCCCATCTAGAAAATTCGAAATATGATAATTACATTCTTGTTATCGGTGAAAGTGCGAGAAAAGATTATCACCATGCATTTGGTTATCCAATAAATAACACTCCTTTTATGAGTAGTAATAATGGGATTTTAGTGAATGGATTAACGTCTGGAGGCTCAAATACTGTTTCTTCATTAAGGTTAATGTTAACGAAACCAGATTTTAAAAACTGGAAACCTAACTATCATTTAACATTGATTGATTTAGTAAAGTCAGCGGATATAAAAACTTATTGGCTATCAAATCAAGGATACTTTGGATACCATGATACTCCTATTTCTGCAATAGCTAAAAAAAGTGATTATAAATATTTTTTAAAATCCGGAAATTATTATAGTAAGAATACCAGTGACTTTTTATTGTTAGAAAAAATAAAAGAAATAATAAAAAAATCAAAAGAAAAGAAATTTATTGTAGTTCACCTATATGGTTCCCATTCTGATGCTTGTGATAGATTGATTGATTATAAAAAAATAACTAATGTTAGCGATAAAAAATATTCTTACATCAATTGTTATATATCATCCATTAATAAAACTGATGAGTTTTTACATAAATTAAATTCATTTATGATGAAAGAATTTTCTAAAAATCAGGGGTCTTACTCAATGTTATACTTTGCTGATCATGGATTAGCACACAATGAGACTGACGGTGTTATATACCTAAACAATAGTAGAGTAAGTAAGTTTCATTATGACATACCATTGTTCGAAACATCATCTGATTCTAGTAGTAGAAAAGAGTGTTATTCTTTTAAATCAGGACTAAACTTTATTGATGGCATAGCTAAATGGATTGGCATAAAGAACGAAAAAATAAATAAAAACTACAGTTTTTTCGATTGTAAAGATGATCCTAATGATTATGGTTTAAGGAATTATATAGCAAAGACGACTGACTATACAGATCCTGCAATAGATATTAGTGGTAAATGATAACTCACGAATAAAACCCCAAAAGGAGGCTTTTATCTGATAAGGCTTGTTTCAATCGCATCATATTTTTCATAGTAAGCCTTTTGCTTTACGCCGATAGTACGTGGCGTTGTTCGGTTACCCTGAGCCAGAGTTTTTTTCTGAATTTTAGGCGGTTCTGTCACTTTTAAGCATCCCCATCAGTACTCAAGTAGTTTCTGTGCTCTCGGCCATCAACCCCACGTTAACGCAAAAGGTGTTTGCACTGGACCTGGGAAACGCAGATAGGCGTCACTTTCTCGATGGATCAGCGGGAATATGCGCATTTTCTGACAGTAAAATAGAATAAACAAGAATGACACATGCAATATATTAGTATTTCATTATTTGAAATTACTGCCTATTTATCAAGGGCTAAAAAACTATCAGCTAGAAAAAATCCCAGTTCGGGAAACAGAATTTTTTGTATGCCAAGAGCATTTTTTAACCTATGACGGTCCGTCATAGATTGATTATGCGTCTAATTAAAAACTTATCATACGCTTAAATAGCAGTTGCTGAATGTCCTGCTTTTGGGACAAAACAGCATGAGCTGTAATAGTTTCATCTTCGACTGAATACAGCACACGATAACCATTTGCCGTATTACATTCACGATATTGAGCACAGCCTATTTTAAGCAATTCCGGGCAGATCTGACAGCCCAGGGGAAAATCACTCACTCGTTTTTCGAATTGCTCAATAATGGCGGTGATAACCTCTTTTCGTTTCGCCTCTATACGCCGTAATAAATAACTCGAAATATCATCGATACAGATTTTGACGGTATTAGTGTATTGAAATACAACGCCCATATCATAACCCCTCGAGCAGCTGGCCTCTTGAGTAGACCTTGCCGTCAGTTTTATCTTTCTCAGAGAGGGTAAGCAGCTTCAGTAATGCGATGGCGTTTTCCCGCTCCTTTTGCACATCGTATGACTCAATCACATACGCAGGAACGCCGTTCTGTGTGACAAGAATCGGTTCTGCCAGATCAAGCGTGGCGGCGTTTTTTTTCACATAACTGATTGTTTCGACTCTCATGATAAATCCCCCCCTTTTTATAATTAAGTTTAAATTTAGTCTAAATATGGTTTTAATGCAAGGTGTATCTGGACGGAATTACCTGAATGTTCAACTGGCGGCCACATTATGACAGGCGGTTGAAATCTGACCCGAGCGCGGGTGATCTTGTTGGATGCGCTGGTTGCCCACCAGAAACTGAGGTGACGGAGATTGGGGAGTTCCCGTCTATCGTGTGCGCTATCCGAGTCCGAGATGTTTGGGGCAATCTGGTAACGCTCCACCGCACATATCTCACCCAAAACGGTAAGAAGGCCAAGGTCGGCAACGCCAAGAAAATGATGCCCATTCCGGAATGTGTTCATAACGTACTGATCTGGGCTGACAAAGATAAGTCTGTAACTGGTAAGAAGTCAGCGAACGTGTTGAAAGCCAAGCTGGAGAAGCGCGGCATTCGTGTGTACCTCCTGCTGCCTAATCTCCCCAGCCTAGAGCGAAAGGGATTGACTGGAACGATGTCCTGATGAGTCAGGGAAGCCTCGGTTTCCCAAATACTCGCTACAGACGTGAACTATGCCTGTACAAAACAGGCGGCAGGCATTCAATCATTTTATGATTGAATGCCCAGAACGCTTGTCGGAATATTTATGAAAAACGCGCACTTACACAGAATTCCTGACAGTCTCTCAACTTTTAGGAGGCTACTTCCAATGGGTATGCTGAATATGATTTTTTGAATTTTAATTGATGAAAATTCAATTTAATTAACATTAGCTTTCAAAAATTCATGAAAGCTGACGTGGCCATCTTTATTTCGATCCATTTCCTTAAAACTCTTTTTTATATCGTCATCACTAAAATAATCACCTAATATTTCTTTTAATTCATTTAGAGTAATAGAACCATCATATCATTATTCTTGTCATGTTTTTTAAAACGGTTTCTAATTTTTTTAAGTTCATCTTTGATTAAGATTAAGCTTTTTTATCATTTCGTTGGTTCATATTGAATGAATATTAATAGTATGTAATACAAATAATAAGATTGGCCTGTCTTTACAAAATATCAAGAAGCCTATTTGGTGTTGCTCCCTAAACCCCCAAAAGAAACATTTTCGGTTTCACCAGATAACCGGATTGGTGACCCCCCTCATGTTGTCTTCCCTAAAACATTTCTGCCTCAAGCTCACACAGTGACCGCATTTATTTTTTTGGGGGATACTTCAGTCTTTTTTTGGTCATAGAGGGGTCGTTTGACGAAAGGGAAATTAAAGTACTATAAGGGCTTCCCCGATTAGTCAACCCCGGTTTTTTCTGTCTGGCTATCTATCACTGAAGTTAAAGGGATAAGACTGCGGTACTATAAACGGCCATGATGAATCATTATCGATTCGGACCCTGATGAAAGACGCTCGTAAGATTCTCGTTCGCTAAACGGATAATAATATCCAGTACTTTTACAGAAATACCTCACGGGGGTCTAACCCTTTTACATCAACGCTGACAGTTCAGATAAGATATTTTTACTGCGTCAATTAAATGACTTATTGTAGAACCTGAAGTCATCACCATAAAACAGGGACGCCCAACATAAACGGGCATTTTTGGCTGCGATTGCCACAGCAGTACGCCAGTAACCTCGGCGGTTGATCAGCGAACTCACCCACTGACTGAAAGGATCTTGTTTCTTCTCCACACCAATCATGACAGAACGTGCTCCTTGGACAAGCAAGGTGCGTAAGTAGGCATCACCCGCTTTGGTGATTTTTCCCAGTCTGGATTTTCCCCCACTACTGTACTGTGACGGTGTTAAACCGAGCCAAGCTGCCAACTGACGCCCATTTTTAAAATCATGAGCAGTGCCAATTAGCAACCAGCGCACTCGCCGTTGTTGGACCCACCCCTTTGAGTTTCATCAGATTTTGGCTGCGACTATCCTGCTTAGCGATTGTTGCCAGGATGCGATCATACTCAGCAATTTTCAACTCAATGGCATCAATATGTTCTAGCAGAGTATCGATGCACTGCCGGACCCATCCTGTTAGGTTTTCCCTGTGCTCTGCAACCAGGCGGCGTAACGATTCCGTACGTTGTGGTGCAATGAAACCAAATTCAGAGACTAATCCACGAAGACGGTTATAAGATGCAGTCCGCCCTTCAATAAATCCCTGTCGGGTACGGTGCAAGCATTGCATTGACTGTTGTTCTTCATCTTTAACAGGAACAAAACGCATATGTGGCCGACGAACCGCTTCACAAATCGCCAGCGCATCCGCCGCATCATTCTTCCCGGCTTTACCTGCTAAGCGATAAGGAGAAACAAATTTAGGCGCCATGAGTCGGACGTTATGACCATACCGCGTGAATAATCTTGCCCAGTAATGTGCGCCGGAACAGGCCTCCATGCCGATCGTGCAAGGAGGTAAATTAGCAATTAGCTCTGGCAATGCGGTTCGAGGCACTTTAGGCTTAACTAGACAGGAATACCATTTTTATCAACACCATGAACAGCAAAGACATTTTTAGCAAGGTCTATCCCAACGGTTGTAATAATCATAGTCTTCCCCTATATTCGAATTTTGGTTATCTTCCCCATAATGGCACAAAAGTGAGTACAGTAACCTTAATTTAGGGGAAGTCCCTTTCATTCGCCAAGCTTTACTGAACAACTGTAGTTGTCCAACACTTTCCTGTGGAGCTCGCTTAAAGTTTTAGCACCAGTGGATCTGCCTCGCGCCGGAAACCGGCACGCTCGTAGAATGCGTAGCTCTTGTCGCTTGGCCAGACGACCAGCAATTCCAATTGTTGAGCTTCCGCCCAGTTTTTAGCTTCAGCGAGCAGGCGCCCGCCAGTTCCTTTATTCCGAAATTCCGGCAATGTGTAAACATTTGTTAGATATCCCCATTGACCATTGATGTCGTCGGGGTGAGGAATTTTTGCCACTTTGATTATCGACAAGACTGCGACGATCTGGCTGTTACTTTCAGCTACAAAAGGCACGAATCTGCCCTGTTCTTCGATGTTCATCAGAGCGGATTGGAATGCCGCAATGAATTTTTTTCTAGCTGAAGAGTCAGTCACCGGCGAATCATCCGTGCAGAGCTTCCAGCGAAGAGCGGCCAGTGAGCCGATGTCCACAGGGGTCGACAAGCGAAACCTAAGTATATCGCCACGGTCATTCCTTTTATCAAGCATACAGTTCTCCTATTGTCAGATTGAGCTATACCCTATCCTGATGTCAGGCTCTCATCACAAAACTGTCAGAATAGAATCAAATTTTCTATTTATTGACACAAAGAAACAAAGGTTATAGAGTTATCTCTGACACTTTTGGGGATAATTAATGACGGGACAACGTATTGGCTATATTCGGGTCAGTACTTTTGACCAAAATTCAGAGCGGCAGCTCGAAGGCATCACAGTCGATCGCATTTTTACCGACAAAGCCTCGGGCAAGGATATCAAACGACCGGAACTGGAGGCATTGCTGAGTTTCGTCCGTAGTGGCGATACCGTGTTGGTGCATAGCATGGATCGTCTGGCCCGTAATCTTGATGATTTACACCGCCTCGTTCAACTGTTGACGCAACGCGGCGTCCGCATTGAGTTCTGCAAGGAACATCTGAGCTTTACCGGCGAAGACTCACCCATGGCCAATCTGATGTTATCTGTCATGGGCGCATTTGCTGAATTTGAGCGCGCCTTAATCAAAGAACGCCAGCGCGAAGGGATTGCATTAGCCAAACAGAGGGGCGCTTACCGTGGCCGCAAAAAATCACTCTCGGAGAGTGAAATGACCGAACTATATCGCCGCGTGGTTGCCGGCGATAAAAAAGCACAGGTTGCACGCGACTTGGGTATCAGTCGGGAAACATTATATCAATATTTGAAGAGAGGAGAGTAGACCATGACGGTTTTTAAAGCAGTTGAGTCTATACATTAATTATTTAATAAGTATATTATGAATTTATCTAAATTTTTGATTTTGATTTTATTTCTTTTTTATTTTTGAATCATCAGCATCAACTCTTAAATAACCTACAAACGCTAGTGCTTCTTAAACACCTAAAAATCAGGAAATAAAAGTGATTTTTCCTCGAAATAACAACAAGCCTGAGTGTTGGAACCCCTGAGATATATTAAGAATAAACTTTCAATGAGTTTCTCTTGTCTGCCCCATGAATTGCCCACCTTAAAGATAAAATTGACAATAATAAAAAAACGTAATAACGTGTTATAACTTTATGTGCTGAATTAAGGAACTTTTTATGTCGACATTTAATACGCGTCAATTTCGTGCAGGAAACTCACAAGCTGTACGTATCCCTGCTAAGATGGCTTTTCCGCCGCAAACAGAGTTAGTTGTTTATCGCGAAGGTAATCGTATTATCGTAGAGCCGAAAGAACGCACTCTCGGCGATATACCTCGAATATTACATACTTTAAATCAAAACTTTATAGGTAGGCGCCCTGAGTTTGAGGAAAATAAAAGGGACTGGTCATGAAAAAGTACATGTTAGATACGAATATCTGTATCTATCTCATTAAAAAATGTCCCCCCGAAATTGTGAAAAAATTCGATAATTATCGAAAGGGAGAAATCATAATTAGTGCAATCACTTGGGCTGAACTGTGTTGTGGAATTAAAAAAGAGGGTAGAGATACTGTTGAGAACTTACTATCGGTTTTGGATGTAGAACCATTTGGAATAAAACAAGCAGATAAATATGGAGAGTTAACCCATTTTTTCCCAAATCGAAAAGCAAACTTGGATAGAATGATCGCCGCTCACGCAATATCGTTGAATGTTACTCTTGTAACGAACAATATTGATGATTTTTGTTCTTATACTCGTGTGGGCCTAAGCATTGAAAACTGGGTTAGCTCTCATAAATAATTTAGCATCTGGAGTCATCAGGGGGGAAGCAAGCAGTAGCAGGCTATAAGACCCCATAGCCCGTACAGCTTTTCTCAGTCACCATTAATTCACAACGGTCAGCGCATTCATTGTGAAAGTCCCTTCGCCTCGACGAGGTAAATCTTGAATTTCAGGAGTAATAGGGATCTAACGCTCAGTGGAACGAAAACTCACGTTAGGCAAGAGTCTGTAAATTTTTTTGTGTAAATAGCCTTAACATCCCAATGATGAGAAATAGAGAACCAATGCAGACTTTTTTATCGATATAGGTTTTTTATTCGACATACCTGCGAGCAACTATAGTCAGTCACTTCAGCAGTTTCTTTAATGCTTGGTTTTTTACCTGTCTGTAGTATATACACTTTTTTGTGTCGTTCTTCGCCAGCTTGCTTACCTCGATATTTACCCAACTTATATGTGCCCGCTCAATTCCTTGATTTTGTCTCTATCGAGGGCTCAACCAGTTTTTATGTGACATTGCGGCCATCAGATCTATCAGCATATTGTTCATATCGGCAATCACGGCACGGGTGATCGGATCGTTCGGTGATGCTTCTAGATCAGACAAGGCTTGCCATGAAGTGGGGACATCCAGGCTGACAATTCGCAGCTCATGTTGCTCAATCTGCTTTTTCAGTGTCATCCCGTGTTGCTCAGTCGAGTCAAGCGGTCTATTTTTTCTACCAGTAAAATATCATTCCGATGACTGTCTATCAGTAATCGTCCTAGCTCCGGTCTGTCGAGTTTTATGCCGCTGACATTTTCCCTGTAATAGCAGGCGATTCTCTGGCCGCGTTCCTGAATAAATTACTCCAGCATCTCTTTTGCTCAATCAGCAAATTGATCTTTCGTTGATGCTCTTAAATAAGCTCTGATGAACATTTTTTCACCTTATTATCGCATTTAAGTTATTTCATAAAACATATCGCATATAGATTATGTCATTATGACCATTCATTCACTTTTTTAATTATTTCATCAGGATATACCCTTAGGCGATAACTTTTTACGTAAATATTAAACTTCAAAATAATTTAAATACTTTTATCTGTGGAATAGAATTTGTCATAACATTTTGTAGTAAATACAGAAATACGTTTTTCTGTGTTTCTTGTCCTTCGTTTTTTATTTGAGATGCTTTTAATCGTAAATACTACTTTAATTAATTACGATTTTAAGATTTATCGTAAAATGAGATTAATTTAAATGAGTGGTAAAAAAATCTAGGTGTGATTTATGGCACGAGTTATATTGGCGACGAGAAAATTAAGCCATAGAGAAACTTTATCATTATCAGAGGCGGATTTCTTCACATGTTTGATTTAATTACAACTGTAGTGGATACATGATTTTTTACCTTGCCATGCGCTGGATTATCACATGCTTGGACATCCAATATTTCGACATGTTGAGCAGTAATCGCTCATCACTTTTAAGGTTTTCAATAGAACTGATATTGGCTATTAATGCTTTATGAACATGAACATCAAACAAATCAACTGAGTTAACATTAATCAACTCAACATCGACGACTTTTTCTGTCTTATTGTTTTTCGTTTTAACAGTGAGTGATTTGATTATTTGACGGCCATTATCATCGGATTTTAGCTCATAAGCCATAATTTGACCGATGGTATTTTTAGTTAATTTAAATAATTTAGGTTCATTTTTATCTTTATTTTCTATGAATATATCTAAAATAGATTGTAGTTCACCAGCAGCTGGATGTTGATGACAGTTATGATGAATCGAATTCTCGATTTTATCTCCATCAAATTTATTAATATAAATTTTAGGGGTAGTCTTTTTTTCAAAAGACTTAAGATCATCATAATATTCATTCATAAATATACGAAAATCCGAATAATTATCAAATGCTTTTGCCCCAAAATTCGGGTCATAAAATGACCATATATGTTGATTTTCTTCCAGCTTATGCACAACGATAGACATCGCATGAACAGTTGACATAAAACTCAGATAAATATTTTCATTCACTTTATCCGGTCTCAAGGAGTCTATAAAATGTTTATACTCAATTTTTTCAGGTTCAAATATATCGTTTTTACGATTACGCTTCCATTCTAAGCCATTTTTTTTAAATGTTTCCTCATAAAGCGCTTTTGCCTTATCTACTTGATTTTGACGCTTTTTTATATTATAATTATTAAAATAAAAGTCACTGCTATATTGCAAGTTTAGTAAATCTTTGATGACTGGCCCCAGAAGCTGACGGCGATAACTTATCTGTAATCTTTTTTGGATACCTTTAATATCATTAACATCTCTTGATTCATTATCGACATAAGCATTAACTAGTTCTGTTAACCACTTCATATAAGCTTTACCCCCACCTGGCCCATGCATGTGTTCTTCTATCATGTAGTGAGCAGACAAGCTAACGCATAATCCTTCGATGAATTCGCGAGCTTCTTCTTTGTTACCTTGAGTTATAAGGACTACACCTATCTCAGGGATCAATTTAATCAACTTATCTAAAAAATCATTCTGGCAAAAGTCGAATGATAATTCTTTTATCTTTTTATAACTGCCTTTTGTTTTTAATTCAGTGACATTTTCATAATTAATCGTATTTAAGCAATTTATGATTCGTGTAAAATCAGTAAGATTTGTTGTATTTTTTTGATTTTTTCCTGTTTTAGGGAAACTCAATAAACCTACATCTGGTATAAAATTTTTGAAATTTTTTATAGAAATCATTATTAATTTTCCAGTAGTTAGACGGCCGCAATTTTTGATTGTCTGTTCAGTCTCAGATAATATTAAGCTCCTAAATATTTTTATATTGAGCTTTTTAGAGGAATGATTTGTGTTTTTTCAGTTTAATTGTTATGGAATTTTTATTCCATTAATGAAAGATAAACATTAAAAAACCGCTCATCTTTTATTTCACCAAAATAGAAGCCATGAAAACATCAGTAGATAACCTGAGAATTGATTTTGACTGATGCGTTATTCATTCAATTTGATGAAAAAAAGAGGGGGCATTGTATTCAAGTTAAAAGAGGCGGGCGGTTTTTAAGCGGCCAAAGAAATAGAACGGCCGGAACAAAAATCTGGGTAAAAGGCCTTAATTTTAGCCAATTAGCTTTTATGGCTAGTCTAAATTCAACTCATTGACTCGAATTTTCAACTTTAATTAGATATCTTACCAACTTATATTATCGTAAAAACAGATAGTCGTATTTCTGTTTTTCTTGACTCATGTTTTATTTTTTGTAAAAATTAAATCGCAAATACTACTTTAATGAATTGCGATTTTAAGATTTATCGTAAAGGGTATCAATTATGATTATCTCAGTTTTGAACCAGAAAGGGGGGGTGGGTAAAACCACGTTAAGTATTAATATTGCGGCTCAGCTCTCCTTAAATGGTAAAAGAACTCTTCTTTTGGATGCTGATCCTCAAGGAAGTTCTTTGGATTGGGCCGCTGCTAGAGATGAAGAATCCCTTTTTACCGTTGTCGGTTTACCGAGAGCCACTCTGCATAAGGAAATCAGGAAATTTGCAGAGGACTACGAACACATCATTATTGATGGCCCTCCTCGTGTTACCGAGCTTGCTCGTTCTGCGATTATGGCGGCAGACATGGTTATTATACCTGTTCAGCCCAGTCCATATGATGTGTGGGCTGCGCAGGAAGTCATTGCTCTTATCAATGAAGCTAAAATTTATAAAGAAAACATTAAATCCGTATTTGTTGTTAATCGCAAAATCGCAAATACGGCCATTGGGCGTGACGTGTGTGATGCGTTAGCGACCTATTCAACAGATGTTCTTCACTCAACTGTCACTCAAAGGGTTATTTTTGCTGAATCAGCGGCAGCTGGAAAAGCTGTTTTTGAATTAGAACCTCATAGTAGTGCTGCAAAGGAAATATCTGCTTTGGTCGATGAAATTTTGGAGTTGCCATCATGAGTAATAAAAAAATAATTTTTGGCGTTAAACCAGATAGACCTGATATTGATTCATGGGTTGAGACTCGAGCTATTGAAGAAACGAAAAAAGTGCCAGAAAAAATGAAAAGACTGACTATCGATATTCCTGAAAGTTTACATAAAGCGGTTAAATCCGCTTGTGCCTTGAGGGGGACAAAAATAGCAGATGAAGTTCGTGGTTTACTTAACCACGAGTTTCGCAGTGATTTAGTGAGGCAAAGAGAGTAAGGATCTCATGTAATCAGAAATCACGGTTTTAATCCACTGCCATTTTTGCTGATAAGATAAAAGGACATTTTTTGAGATACGCGCCGCTTATATTGCTCAAACCAAGCGGATATGGCTAAAAAAATGTGATTGTTTTGCGTTCGACTCGTGCGGGCCTGACAGCGTTCTATTCCACAAGTCTGCTTGACTTCCCGATAATAAATTTCAACAGACCAGCCGGCCTCTATGACCACAGTCACTTTGTCACGGGTTGTCTCACTCATGTTGCTGGCAACATAATCAATGCGACCGTATTGGGCCACAAACTTGAAAACAGTGTAATGGTCAAGTAAACCCGGACAAATTTTTAAGACACATTGATGAATGGTATTCGCTCAAACTCCATCGGAGAAAGATATCCGAGTACACTGTGGGGACGTTTACTATTGTAACAAGCCAAATAGTCCAGCACACCGAGCTTGGAATCATGGGGGTCTTTAAGGGCTTCGTAGTGTCAATATTCATATTTCAGAGTGCGGAAGAAGCGCTCAGTAGGGGCATTATCCCAGCACTGCCCTTGTCACTGTGGCTTGCCCGCATCCCGATGACCGACAGGTGTTGCCCGTATTCGCTACTGGTGTACTGACTGCCTCTATCTGAGTGGTAAATGAGCCCCTTATCGGGCTTTCTACGCCAATACGCCATTTGTAAAGCCGCTAAACAGAGCTCAGTCCGCCTATGTCCTGCCAGGGCCCACCCTAATATGGCACTGTTAACAAAGTTAATGTTAAGATATTCTCTGTTTTTTAGGGGGATAAAGAAATGAAAAACAGGCACTATCCGCTCAAAGAGTGTGATTTTATAAAAATAATCGAACCTCATATTATAAAATATGATAAACGTCCAGGTAGACCTGCAAGCATCAGTCATTATCAGTTTTTTTCAGCTGTTTTGTACGTATTGAGAACGGGTATCCCTTGGCGTGATGTACCTGATTTATACGGTCATTGGCATACGATTTATATGCGCTTTAAAAGATGGAGTGAAAATGGCTTGTTCTGGAACTTGCTTTATCGTTTACAACAAAAAAAGAAAATCAAAATGGACTGTACATGGGTAGACAGTACGACGGTCGCCATCCACCGACACGGCTCAGGAAGCCTTAAAAAAAGGGACCTCAATCGATAGGGCGCGGCCGAAAAGGCGTGAGCACTCAAATTCACGTGGGTCTTTCAGGCCGCTTTCTCCGGAGTGCCTGTCTATCTGAAGGACAGCGCTCCGATATGAAAGCCTTTACTGAGCTGTGGATAAAGGGAAATGGGAGGAAGGTGAGCTACATCATCGCTGATAAGGGAGTTGACTTTTTTGATGTCAGAAAATTAATCCGGGATAGTGGAAAGAGCCCTGTGATACCCCGACGAAAAGGGGCTGTTTGCACCGGCATTCAACCTAATGATAAAGAAAAATACAAAACACGCTCTGCGATTGAACGTTTCTTCTTCAGCATAAAAGAACAAAAAAGACTCGCTTTACGCTTTGATAAACTCGATATCACCTTCTTTTCTTTCTTCGCTATCGCTTGTCTTAAGGTCTTTAATTTACTTTGTTAACACTGCCATAGCTGAACGAAATAATTTTGGTTACGTCATGTAATGAGAAAATAAAGCATCGATACTGCAATTGACCGCTCTTCTTTTGCTTTTTGCTTCTGCCCATTTATGCTCAATGGGATTGAGGTCAGGAGAGTAAGGAGGCAAGTATTCCATCAGATGCCCTGCCTTGATAATGGCGCGTTGAATATCTTCTCGCTTGTGGAAAGAGGCGTTATCCATAATGATAACGCCCGGGTGAGGAAGAGCGGGCAAGAGCTCTTGTGTGACCCAAGCATAAAACACATCGCTGTTAATGGAGCCAGTCAAGAGCGTGACCGCGATGAGGGTCACCCCCAATAGAAGCGCTAATGACGTTGGTACGCCCCTTAGCCTGCCAATCGTGCGTCCCAAAACAGCGTTGACCTCGTGCACTGTAGCCATAAAGGCGCGGCATATCGTGGGCGAAGCCGCTTTCATCGAGATAAACCCACGATTTGCCCTGCTTTTGATAGTCAGCGATTTTTTCCTGGAACAGCTGTCGTGCCTCTTCGTCTGCCTTGGGATGACGCAGAGTTTTTTTTATAGGTCAGACCCCATCTTTTCAACGCCTGCCAAATGGCTTTGGGGCACACCCCGAAACGCGCCGCCCGTTCCCGTTGATACGCATCCGGATAATCCTCAACATCTTTGATGAGCGCTTCTTTATCAATTTTACGCCGACGTGAAGAACAAGGGGCTGGCTCGATACGCTTGAGCCATCTTGTGATTGAGGCTGTACTGAGATGAAATCGCTGAGCTGTTTGTTTGATACTCAGACCTTCTTTCTCTCGAATCTTCAGAACTTTTTTACGCAAATCCACTGAATAGCTCATTTCTCTCCCTTATCTAGTCTTTTACTCTCAACATTCATTTCTTGATTTTATCTCCTAATCAAAATTAAATCGCTTAGCCATACAACCAAAATCGGGATGAGTTTACAGAAGGTATGTCATTGGTCATTGATTCAGTGACCAATGGAATAAACAACAGTTTACGTAAAATTGAGACACGCATCTTCTCTCTGCGTGGGGCACATCTGATAGCGATGTTTGCTCACACGCCTGTCGCCAAAGAATTTCGAAAATGGTGTTTAGATATTCTCGATAAAGAAGTCAGCGTTCCGCAATACCAAACCCAATCCCCAGAAGTGTTCAACGGAAACGATCTCAATAACCTGACTCGATTCGTTTTGGAGATGAGTCACGGATTTCATGTTGACCACTCATGGCGTCACGGCATTTGGTTTGCTCTGCAATGAACGCTTTATTGAAAGCGGCGGCACATCAAACCGACAATACCTTGGTATCGACCTTATTCATGCATAAAAAACCCTCATGAAGAAAATACATGGCCAGAAAAGACAAACCGGCTAATCGGGACTTACTATATTAACTAACTAACGTTGCAAGAAAACTTGTGGGATCGCGCTATCAGGATGTGCCTGAACGCTGACATCTGCATGATACCAACGGGTTAAAATTTTTTCGGTTAATACCTCAGACGCGGTGCCTTCTGCAACGGCTCTACCTTCATGTAGTAATAAAATACGGTCAGCATAGAGTGCGGCCAAATTCAGATCATGCAAAACACAGCAGACTCCTAAAGCTTGATGCCGTGTTAATTGACGTAATAGACGTAAGCTGTGCTGCTGATAATAGAGATCGAAAGAAGATGTCGGTTCATCTAGCAGTAAAAAGCAAGGCGTAGGCTCATGGTGCCAAAGTTGAGCTAATGCACGTGCAATCTGTACTCTTTGCTGCTCTCCACCGGATAATTTTCGGTAGTCTCTCTGAGAAAGCGCGGCACACCCCGTTTGTTCCATAACCATTTGTACAATATGATCAAGTTGATGAGCACCATGAGGCGCCCTGCCCATCGCCACGACTTCTTTAACGCTAAATGAAAACAATAGGTGACTGGATTGGCACATCATCGCACGAGTTTTGGCTAATAAATGCTGGGGCCATTGAGACAGAGGCTGACCTAATAAATCGCAACGTCCCAATGTCGGCGATAAATAGCCACTGAGCAATTTCATTAAGGTAGATTTTCCCGCGCCATTCGGCCCGATAATGGCCACTATTTCGCCCGGCTGGATTTGCATAGAGAGAGTTTGGATTAAAAAACGATTACCGAGACGGTAATGTAAATTTTGCACGTTGAGCAAAATAGGCGTGCGCGAAGAAAGCGCATTTTGACAAAATCCTTTAAAACTCACTATGAACACCGAGCTTGTTTGAGTATCAGCCAGAAAAAGTAAGGGGCTCCGATCAGGCTTGTGATCAAACCGACTGGCATTTCTGCAGGGGCGACGATGGTTCGAGCCAGAGTGTCTGCGGTGATCAATAAACAGGCGCCGCCTAAGGCGGCCCCTGGCAATAACCAGCGATGATCGCTGCTTAAATGAATCCGTACTAAATGAGGCACAACCAAACCGATAAAACCGATGACGCCTGTTATTGACACTGAAACCCCCACCAGCAAAGCGCTTAATAATAATAGCTTTCGTTTCGTTCGGGCCACATCAACACCGAGGTAATGCGCCTCTTCATCACCCAATTGCAATAAATTCAGTTTATTGGCTTGAAATAATGTGATGGCGATGGCAGGGAGAATCAAAGTCGTTGCAATGAATAATGTGCGCCACTCTATTTGGTTGAGAGCGCCCATCATCCATAAAGAGAAATGTCTCAGTTGTTGATCTGTGCTCAAATAACTCAGGAGGCCGATGCCGGAACCACATAGTGTATTGATGGCAATGCCAGCCAATAATAAACGGCTTAAGTTGCAGCGCTCACCCGATCGACTTAAAAAAAGGATCATGAAAGAAATCAGTAAGCTGCCTATAAAAGCCGCAATTAAATGGGAGCAAATCCCTAAAAACGGTAAAGTGAACGGCATCATCGTGGCTAAAGCCACTAAAAATGCGTCGCCGCTGCTGATGCCTAATAAGCCGGGCTCCGCTAATGGGTTTCGAAACAGCCCTTGCATAACGGTGCCGGAGACAGCCAGTGCACTGCCGATCAATATCGCCAAAAGCACTCTCGGTAAACGAATATTGAGCCAAATTTGCCAAGCCATGTCTTCTAATGGGGCATGCCATAAATTGTAAAAAGAGAGTGTGAGCGCGCCCAAATTAGCTGATCCTATGCTGATCAATATTAATAATGTCAGGAAGGCGCCAAGTTTATAACGAGCGGTGTCGGTTTTTTTCATTTTGAATAGGATCTTACTGTCCGATATAACTGACTCATCACGTTGGGTGTTTGTAATCCAAAACCCAGCAAAGCCATAGCATCGAAAACAAGGACACGCCGGTTCTTGCCTGCCGGTGTTTTATCCATTCCTGGCAGTTGCCAAACCTGATCTAATCCTCCTAAAGACTGAACACTTTCCGTGGTGACCAGAAGGAGATCTGGCCTACTGGCGATAACACCTTCCGCAGATAATCGGCGGTAATGCTTGAACCCTTGCATGGCATTTTGGCTACCCACCGCTCTAATGACCGCATCGGCTGAAGTATCCTGCCCCGCAACCATGGGAGAGCCGCCTCCATAATTCATAATGAACAGGATTTTGACGGGCACAGGGGTATTTTTAATGGACTCGATTTTTTTTTGATATGTTTGAGAAAGTAATTCACCTTTTTCTATTTGATGAACCGCCTGAGCGATGGTCTGAATTTTTTTTGTCACGCTCTTTAATGTGAGCTCCGCTGGTACTTTGACGACCTTAACACCGTTATCTGATATCTGTTTCAGGACCAAGGTAGGTTGAGCCTGTTCGGTGACCAGTACCAGCGTGGGTTTCATCGCCAAAATCCCTTCTGCATTGAGCTGTCGCATATAACCAATGTTAGGCAGGGTTTGAATTTCTTTGGGTTGAAGACTGGTGCTATCGCGAGCCACTACTTGTGAACCCATGCCCAATGCGTAAACAATTTCAGAGACATCTCCACCAATGGTAACAATCCGCTCCGCCGATATAGCAAGAATAGGGGATAGCAATAAACCCACTAAAAACCAATATTTCATTTTTTAGGACTCTGCGTTAATAACTTAATAAAGAAAAGGTTTGACGACGCCATTGTTTTTGTTCGTGCTGCCCTTCAGCACGCTGACCAAACAATTGCACAATTTGATCGCCATTCGCATCGAACACTTCCAGGCTGGTGACAAAGCCGTCTTTGGTATTTTTTCGGGTAATCCAACTTTCGGTAATCGCATTGATATTAAGATGCAACCTAAAAGTAGAATTAGAAGCAGTCATCCAGGGATGTTGCGGCGTTAACATCACATATTCAATCGCACCCGTAAAAATTTGAGTACAAGCGCGATTAGGAACGAAAATCATGATGTTATTCTGTTCTTGTGACGACTCTTCAAGCAGAGAGATCAAAGCCGTGTTTTTCACTCTTCTAGCCAGATCCTGGTTTTTAACTGCATGAAACAGCTGCGTTCGTTTGACGCCATATTGATTTAATAATTTAAAAAACTGATGGACATCATCCATGGCCCGCCATTGCATTTCAATTTCTTGAATTAATTCATTGGAAGGCTCAAATGTTTTTTGCGAGGGTGTTTGATTGGGTTTTTCGGCAGAAATATGTGGAGCCCCTGGTGTTTCTGTCGCATATTTTTTGATCACAGCAAGCCAAGCGGTTTTATCGGTTTCATTAATACAATGCACTTCATGAACGCCATGGCCCTGCGTGTCGTAAAAGTGAATGCTGTATTTTGGGCCTGTTGAACCAGGTTCTTCAAGGCTAAAAACGTGACCAAATTGATTAAAAAACAAACGTAAATCTAACGCCCCAGGATTGAGGATCACACCTGAATGCCCATTTGGGATGATTCTTTGATTTTCGTAACGCCCAATCACTTCGTGTATGGCGTGTTGATTCCGTGTTATGGAAAGCGTTGTACCCACACTTTCCAATTCAGACAATAACGTACGCACATCTGCCTGTAAGTATTGTACACCCTGCCCAAGACGAGCCTGCATCGACTCTGCCGTGCTGATGTTGAGTCGTTCGTCAATCGCGGTATTTTTGTGTGAATGATTCTGCTGGGTCTGTAACGCTTCTTTATAGAAAGACGATAGCATGGTTATATTTTTATCCTGTTAGATGAGTGACAGATCCCATAGGTTTTTTATCTCTGTGGGAAATTTTATACAAAAAATTACCACTGATAGCTGATCAATAATTTCGCTGTGCGACCTAATTGTGGAACGCCTTGTGGTGAGTAGTACTCTTTGTCAAAAGCATTCGCCAATACCAGATTGGTCGTCACGCCTTGAAACTGATTCTGGCCTTTGTAGCTAAGATAAAAATCATGAACCGCGTAGCCTGGTTGTGCTTTGATTTCCTGTGAATGAGTCGTGCCAGGGGATTTCATAAAATCTGTGCTTTCTGCTAACGTCATTACCCAGCCAGCTGAAAGATCCTTTTTTGGTATGGGAATATCGAGAGAGCTTGTGAGTGTGTCAGGGTTGATAGAAGAAATATAAAGCCCTGTTTTTTCATTTTTACCGTGGGTGCGGTTATAGGCTAAATTCCACCCAAACCAAGGCGTTTTGTAGTTTAATACGGCATCCCAACCCCAAATATTGGTATCCGGAACGTTGACATACTGCGTAGTGCCCTTTCTAAAATTCACCTCTGTTGTGATGTAATCTGTTGCTTGAGTACTAAAATAGCTGGCTTTAAATTCTACACTGTCTTCTGTTAGAACCAGATCATCAAATTTCACCCCAAAACCATATTCCTGGGTCGCATTTTTTTCTGGTTTTAAGTTGGGATTCGGCTTGAAACGGTTACCCCGAAAATGTTGGGCATCATTGTACATCTCACCCATAGTCGGTGCCCGGAAAGCCTGTCCATAAGAAGCAAACAACATGAGCCAATCGGTGGGAGTGAGGGTGACAGCCCCTCGTGATGACCAATTATCCGCAGAGATATCTGCATTTTTGGGATTTTTAGCTTTATAGCGATCAAAGCGGGTGCCTATTAAGAGCGACACCGGTAAATCACGGAAAGTGATTTCATCCTGAACCCAACCAGACGCAAAATTGGTTTTTGCATCAGGAAAAGCCTTAGCGTGACCTTCGGGTTTTTGTTTTTGCTGATAAAATTCAGTACCGTAGGTCAATAAATGAGCGGCAGGGCTATGTGTCAATAAACGACTCCGGTTTTCTAATTTTGTACCCAGCGTTTTTTGTGTTCGTCCTTGATCTGCTCGTTTTTTGACTTTGTCATCAATGCTCACATCTGAATAATACAGGGTGGTTTTGGCATCCAGCCAATCTGATGTTTTTGGATTAAGGGCATAACTGAACTGTACATCTTTTTGAACTGTTTTGCGGTCCGTCATGGGATTTCTTAGTGAAGGGTTGACTTCTTGCGGATTCAAAATTTCCTCAGCATTGTTGCGATAATAGCGCACATTAGCACTGAGAGATTGTGAGTCGTCTATTTTCCAGGTGCCTTTTGCCATAAGGTTACGAATCCCTTCGTCATTTGGCGCATTGATACCATCACTTTCTTTGATATTTCCGACATCACGAACACTAAAAGTGATTAAACCATCCAGATCATCGGTTTTACCAAAGACCGTCGCACCTATACCAAGACTGCGATCGCCTGTGGCACCCATGCTGAATACGCGATATCCTGAGTTTCGACCAGGTTGCAATAGATCAACCGTATCCACAGTTTGATAAGAAATCACCCCCCCCAATGCGCCACTGCCGTACAATAATGCGGAAGGCCCTCGCACAATTTCTACTTGTTTGATGAAGCTGGGATCAATGAAATGACCACTCATGTGCCCTGTATCTAAATTTTGGCGCACACCATCTATCAGTGTAAGAATCCCTTTTCCTCCATATCCCCTCATATTAACATCTTGACCGTTTTTGCGACCAACCCCTTCAATCGTGATGCCTGGTGTGGAAAGCAATATATCGGCTGCGGACGAAGCGGTGTCACTTTTGGCATTATCTCTGTCAATCACAGTAATCATCATGGGCGTAGAAAAAGTATCGCGTGGGTTACCCGTG